>JALRAA010000065.1:0-263 GCA_023262645.1 Burkholderiaceae bacterium | reverse complement strand
CGGAACATCAGCAGCGAGCCCCACAACGAAATATGGTCGGGGATTTTGTCCGGCATGCCCACCGCGCCAAAGTAAATTGCGTCGTGTCCGCCGATGCGTTCTTTCCAATCGTCGGGCAGCATGTGTCCATGCTTTTCAAAATACGGCCAACTTGAAAAATCGAAATGGTCGAATTGCAACGCAATGTCAAATTTGCGGGCAACTGCGTCCACCACTCGCAAACCTTCTGGCATGACCTCCGTGCCGATGCCGTCGCCGGCAAT
>JALRAA010000064.1 GCA_023262645.1 Burkholderiaceae bacterium | reverse complement strand
GGCGTCGAAAAAGTAAAACCTGCGTCAGGGTCGAAGCGATGGAGGTATTCGCTTGGGATCAACTTTCCATCAAAGCCACTTTGGCGTAAGAGCCACCGCTGTATGCCAGCGGTGGCTTGTCCATCACCTGAATGCGCTCAACACGACCGATAAACAGCAAATGGTCACCACCGGCGTGTGTGCTTTGTAAGCTGCATTCCAAATAAGAAGCGCATCCCGCGATCAATGGCACACCGGCTATGCCGGGTTGGTAGTCAATGCCTTCAAAGCGGTTGATGCCCGATGAAGCAAATCGGTTTGAAACAGGTATTTGGTCTTGTGCCAATATATTCACCGCAAAGCGCATGGCATTTTGATAGGTGAGAAAACTTCTGGCGTTCAAGCGCAAGCTCCACACAATCAACGGCGGATCAAGCGACAACGAACTGAACGAATTGGCTGTGATGCCTTCGGGCTGACCATGTGCATCGAGCGCTGTGATGACGGTCACACCGGTCACGAACGAGCCCAAGCAACGGCGCAGTTCCAAAGGGTCGAGTGCAGGCAATTCAATGGGGGAGTCTGTCGTTACGGTCATGGGTGGAAAAAAATAGGGGGTGCGTGCAAATTGGCACAAGCGGCTATTGTCGACCATCAAGCCTGTCAGTCCACCCATTGCCCGACAACACCCCCATTGCCCTTGCAAAATCTGGTTTGTTAGCATGCGGACACCTAGTAAGGAATTTCGCCCATGACGCTCAAATCATTGCTGTTTGTCCCCGGCGACAGCGAGAAAAAATTGGCCAAAGCAGAAAGCACCGGTGCCGATGCTTTGTTACTTGACCTTGAAGATGCGGTGTCTCAAGACCGCCTGCCTGTGGCCAGAGGTTTGGTGTTGGAGTATTTGAAATCCCACAACCGACAACACCAACAGGTGTGGGTGCGCATCAACCCACTGAACACACCTCTTGCGCTGCCGGACTTGGTCGCGGTCATGGCAGGCCAACCGGACGGCATTGTTTTGCCCAAGCCACTGAACGCAAGCGACGTGTTGCAACTCGACCATTTTTTAAGCGCACTCGAACAACGCGAAGGCATCAAAGTTGGGCACACCCGTATTCTGCCGGTGGCCACCGAAGTCGCGGGCGCATTGTTTTCATTGAACACCTATGCCGGTTGCTCGGCACGCTTGGCGGGTCTGACTTGGGGTGCGGAAGACCTGGCCACATCGGTGGGCGCGAGCACCAACAAAAAAGACAACGGTGAATTTGACGACACATTTTTGCTGGCGCGGTCTTTGTGTTTGCTGGCAGCAGCGCACGCGGGTGTTCAAGCGATTGACACGCTGAGCGTGGACTTTCGCAACCCGGAAAGTTTGCAAGCTGATGTGCAGCGCGCCCGACGCCAGGGTTTCAGTGGCAAGTTGGCCATCCATCCCGATCAAGTTCCCATCATCAACCAAGGCTTCAAACCCAGCGCACAAGAAATACAGCATGCGCAACGCATCGTCGATGCATTTGCGCAAGCGCAAGGCGCAGGTGCCGTTCAATTGGATGGCAAGATGATCGACAAACCCCATCTGACGCATGCTTTGCGCATGCTCGCAACCAACACAGGGCATTAATCATGGCAGGTCTGTATTTCGAAGAGTTTTTTGTCGGACAGGTTTTCAAGCACGCGATACGGCGCACGGTTTCCGAAATGGACAACATCATGTTCTCGGCACTCACGCACAACCCAGCAGCGCTGCATTTGGATGAAGAATATTGCAAGCACCACACAGAATATGGGCAACGCATTGTCAACAGCGTTTTCACTTTGGGCCTGATAGTAGGTGTTTCTGTGGGTGACACGACGCTTGGCACCACCGTTGCCAATTTAGGGTGGGATGAAGTGCGTTTTCCCAAGCCCTTGTTCCACGGTGACACCGTGCACGTCGAAACCGAAGTGCTGGAATTGCGAGACAGCAAATCGCGACCACAAAATGGCATCGTGATTTTTGAACACCGAGGCTATAACCAACACCATACATTGGTGGCCGCGTGCAAACGATCCGCCTTGATGCTAAGAAAACCTTGAAATGCATTTCGATTGAATAAACCCATAGTTTTATAAATGAAACTTCAATAGCTCAAATAGATTGAATCTAATGAGCCTCAGGCGCTGGGGTTTTTCATTTTTTATTTCCTCTTCGAATCGTTAAGATGCGTACAGGCTATGTTGCCTTTTTTTTCTGCTTGAGGAATCTAAGTGATCTTTAAAAAAATCTCTGCCATCACCTTGGCCGTTACAGCGTTGGTCGCGACGACAACTTTTGCCCAGGACAAAAACTTGTCCACCCTGCAACGCATGGGCAACACTGACACCAACTTGAACATTCCTACCATTCCACAAGAAGGTAAGAATGCCGACGCCATTCGCGCGAATTTGAAAAAAATCAAGTTGCCTGACGGTTTCAAAATCGACCTGTACGCTGTTGTTCCTGACGCACGTTACATGGCTGTTGCTCCTTCCACCAACATGTTGTTCGTGGGTACACGCAAGACCACCGTCTGGGCCGTGACCAACCGCAACAACGGTGACGCAGCCACCGAAGTCAAGCCTTTCGCACCTGCCATCAAATTCAGCAACCCCAATGGTGTTTGTTTCACCAAAGACGGTTTCTTGGTGGTGGCTGAATCCAACCGCATGTTGCACTTCCCTGCAGCCGAATACTTCTACGAAGGTCCGGATGTTGCCGTGGGCGTTGTGGTTCCCGAAGGCAAAATGATCCCTGTGGAAGAGCAATCTTTCAACCACACAGGTCGTGTTTGCAAAATCGACAACGATGGAAAAATCTACGTCACATTGGGCCAGCCTTACAACGTTCAGCCCAAAGACAAAGTGGCTTTGTATGAAGAAGTCGGCATCGGCGGTGTGGTTCGCTACAACGGCCTCGACGGCACAGGCCGCATGGTCTACGCCAAAGGCATGCGTAACCCCGCTGGTATCACCATCGGACCAAAGGGCGACATCTGGACGACCGACAACCAAGTGGACGGTTTGGGTGACGACATTCCTCCCGGTGAGTTGAACAAACTGACCAAGGCTGGCGAACACTTTGGCTTCCCCTTCTACAACGGTCGCTTCAAAGTGGCAGGTTCATCTGCTGCGCCTGACCTGGCCAACATGCCAGAACCCGAAGGCATGATCGCCCCCCAAGTGGAATTCCCCGCTCACCAAGCACAGTTGGGCGTGACCCACTACACAGGCAATGCTTTCCCCGCCAAATACCGCGGTGGCTTGTTTGTTGCATCGCATGGTTCATGGAACCGTTCAACACCTAGTGGTTACCTGATCAACTTCGTGCCCATCAAGGCCGATGGCAATGCAGGACCTGCTGAAGTGTTTGCTGAAGGCTTCCTCGACAAGTCAACCAACCGCGCGTTGGGCCGTCCTGTTGACGTCGCAAACTTGCCTGATGGCTCTATCCTCGTGTCTGACGACTACGCAGGTGCCATCTATCGCATCAGCTACACCGGTAACTGATTCGGCTTGAAACACGGGTCACATCCCGTGTTCAACTGAAACATGAACTGTGGGGCCTCTTCGGAGGCCCTTTTTTTACGAGATCCTCATGAAAAAAACCATCGCTTTTATTTTGATGTCTGCAACCGTATGCTTTGCAGACGATGTCGCGTCCGGTCGTGCCAAAGCTGACGCAGCATGCTCTTTATGCCATGGCGTCAACGGCATTGCCAGCATGCCCAGTGCCCCCAACCTCGCTGGCCAACAGGCCATCTACCTCAGCGAGCAATTGAAGAATTACCGCAGCGGTAAACGACACCATGAAGTCATGGGTGTGATTGCCAAACCACTTACAGACACAGAAATCGCGCAACTGGCTGCTTGGTACAGCAGTATGAAAGTCACCGTTGAAGCGCCTTAAATCGCTTTCGTTGCTTGGGGTCACCTGTTTGGCCTTGCTGGTCTTATTCAAGGACGCCCATGCCGCCAAGAGCATCCGCTTTTTGACCGCGGGTGAATTGCAGTCGAGTCTGTTGTCCGAATCTGAAAATATCCGGTTCAATGGTCGCAACTACATCATGGGCGTGGTCGATGCGCTGATGCTGACCAAAGCTTCACCCGTGTGCATGGATGAAAAAACCGAGATCAATGCCATCACCGACTTGATTCGCTTGCAAATGCAACAACGACCTGACTTGCTCCGCTACAACGCTGCGAGTGTGGTGCGCGAAGTGATGGTGGCTAATTTTCCTTGTGTATAGGTTTCATCATCTCGAAGGTGTGATCGGTGGAACATTAGTGGCCACTTGCCCCTTCATGCATGCATCAAAAATAGCTCGTCTAGCATCGAAATTCAGATCGTGACTTTGCTGGATTTGATCGCACATCATGGGATCGTATGCCATCCCTAGCCTATACATTGGCGACCCAGCCCCGATCCAACCGAATTGGCAACTGCGCGGCAAGAGCAATATGTTGTTGTCGTAAACCGTAGGGGCCTGTTGATATGCCAAAGACTGACATGACTGCATCGTTGACCAAGAAGCGCAGCCCGACAACACCCCTGATATCGAAATCCATAATGAGCCGTACAGGAAAATTCGCCATACAAGGTACCGATGAAGTACGTTTTTTTTCATTCCATTGCCACCCATGATGTATATCGTTGCAATCGCCTGGATGTTTGTTGTCACCCTGATGTCTGTGGTTGAAGCGGTGTCGACCCATGGCAGCATACTGGGTGCCATCACCACGTTTATTTTTTACGGCATATTACCTTTGGGATTGCTGCTGTACTTGTTAGGTACACCATTGCGCAGGCGGCACCTCAAGGCCAAGGAAGCCGCAGAACAGGAAAAGGACGCGGGCATCGGGTAGGATTTGGCATGACTTACGATGCCACGCTCCCCTACCCCAGAGACCTGGTTGGCTATGGCCGCAACCCACCACATGCCCACTGGCCTGGTGGCGCCAGGATCGCGCTTCAATTTGTTCTGAATTACGAAGAAGGCGGAGAAAACGCCACACTGCACGGCGACGCAGGCTCAGAACAATTTCTGTCTGAAATGTTCAACCCGCCCAGCTTCGCTGATCGCCACCTGACCATGGAAGGCATTTACGAATACGGCTCGCGCGTTGGTGTTTGGCGCTTGCTGAGGGAATTTGAAAAGAGGCAGTTGCCATTGACTGTTTTCGGCGTCAGCATGGCCTTGCAACGCCACCCTGAATTGACCGCTGCCTTTGTCGAACTCGGCCATGAAATTGCCTGTCATGGTTGGCGCTGGATCAACTACCAAGAAATTGACGAAGCCACCGAGCGACAACATATGCAAACTGGCATAGACATCATTCGGCAGATGACGGGGCAAAACCCTTCAGGTTGGTACACCGGACGCGACAGCCCCAACACGCGCCGTTTGTTGCTTGACCATGGCGGCTTTGAGTACGACAGCGATTACTATGGCGACGACCTTCCCTTTTGGATGAAAGTGCGCAAATCCGACGGACAGGTGGTACCGCATTTGGTGGTGCCTTACACACTGGATGTCAACGACATGCGTTTTGCCTTACCGCAAGGGTATTCGCAGGCAGAAGATTTTTATACCTATCTGCGTGACAGCTTTGATGTCTTGTACGCGGAGGGTGAAACATCCCCCAAGATGATGAGTGTGGGTATGCATTGCCGACTGCTTGGTCGACCCGGACGAATACTTGCCCTGCAAAAATTTTTAGACCATGTGCAAAAGCACGACAAAGTGTGGGTGTGTAAACGGATTGATATTGCTCGCCATTGGAAAGCCGAACACCCCTTCGTACCAACCCGCCAACCTTGAACGCCCGCAATGAACACCTACGAACGCATTGACCAATGGATTGACCAGCACTTTGATGAGCAAGTAAAGTTTTTGCAAGAGCTGGTTCGCGTGCCCACCGATACCCCTCCCGGTAACAACACCCCTCATGCGCTTCGCACTGCAGAATTGTTGCAACACATGGGTATACAAGCCGAGTCGTTTGAAGTTCCGTCAGCACTTGTGCAAGAACATGGCTTGACCTCCATCACCAACCTGATTGTTCGCAGGCGTTATGGCGAAGGGCGCGTGGTGGCTTTGAACGCCCATGGCGATGTGGTTCCACCCGGTGAAGGTTGGACACACGACCCGTACGGTGCCGAGATTGAAGACGGTAAGTTGTACGGGCGCGCTTCCGCTGTGAGTAAATGCGATTTCTCGACATTCACCTTTGCGGTTCGGGCGCTAGAGGCTGTGGCAAAACCCAGCAAAGGCTCGGTCGAATTGCACTTCACCTATGACGAAGAATTTGGCGGCGAATTGGGCCCGGGCTGGTTGCTGGCCAATGGCCACACCCAACCAGATTTGATGATGGCGGCAGGTTTCAGCTACCAAGTGGTCACTGCGCACAACGGATGTTTGCAAATGGAAGTCACCGTGCACGGGCGCATGGCACACGCAGCCATACCCGACAGCGGCGTTGATGCACTGCAAGCGGCAGTGGCTTTGCTCAATGCTTTGTATGCACAAAACACGTTGTACAAATCCATACGCTCAAAAGTACAGGGTATCCATCACCCTTATCTCAATGTCGGGTTGATTGAGGGCGGTACCAACACCAATGTGATTCCAGGGAAAGTCATGTTCAAACTAGACCGACGCATGATCCCCGAGGAAAACCCGGCGGAAGTGGAAGCCAACATCCGAGAAGTACTGGCCAGCGCGGTTCGTGAACACAATGCCAAACGAGACCCGCAAGATGCTGTTCATATCGACATCAAACGCATCTTGATGGCTAACGCCATGAAACCTTTGGCTGGCAACCAACCGTTGGTGGATGCTTTGCAAAAACACGGCAGTGATGTCTTTGGAGAGCCGATCCCTGCGCTTGGAACACCGCTCTATACCGATGTGCGTTTGTATGTGGAACGCGGCATTCCAGGCGTGATTTATGGCGCCGGACCGCGCACAGTTTTAGAGTCACATGCCAAACGCGCAGACGAACGAATCGAGCTGGAAGATTTGCGACGTGCGACCAAAGTGGTTGCCCGCAGCTTGAGCGATTTGTTGGCTTGACACAGATACTTCAATCTAAAGGCTGAACTGCTCCATCGCCTGCGACAAGCCATTCCATGGCGTGTGAAACTGATTGGTGCTGGTGGATGAAATAGGCATGCGGTTTTCCAAATATACGTCCAAAGCCGCGCTCACGCTGTCGATCAATGGCAAGGGGCAATCCGCTTGCAAAGCAGAGGCATAACCCGCCAAACCTGCCCCTCCCAAAATCACTGCTTTCGCGCCTCTGGCCGCCGCCTGTACACAGGCTTTTGAGAGCACGCGCAGCGCCATTTCGCGGTCTGCC
>JALRAA010000063.1 GCA_023262645.1 Burkholderiaceae bacterium | reverse complement strand
AGGCCATACCTAATTTGCGAAAAAGCATTCTTTTCTCCTCATTCATAGACGCTCTAGCCTAACGGATTTTCGGGTTGACCCTGCAAGGGTTAGCCCTAGAAACCGCGACAACTGTCGGGTTTCATTGGGGCAATTGATAGCCGGTCAGTTGCTCTCGCAAACGTGTTTTCAACATTTTGCCGGTTGCACCCAACGGAATGCTCTCGACAAACACCACATCATCAGGGATTTGCCATTTGGCAATTTTGCCCTCGTAAAACTTCAAAAGTTCGTCTCGGGTCACTGTGGCTGTGGGTTTTTTCACCACCACCACAATCGGTCGCTCGTCCCATTTCGGATGCGCCATGCCAATGCAAGCCGCCATCGCTACGTCTGGGTGCGCCATGGCGATATTTTCAACATCGATGGAGCTGATCCATTCGCCGCCGGATTTGATCACGTCCTTGGAGCGGTCCGTGATCTCCATGTAGCCGTCGGGGTCGATGGTGGCGACGTCGCCGGTGGCGAACCAGCCTTGCAATGGAGAGGCGCCTTCTTGTTTGAAATATTCTTTGATCACCCAAGGCCCTTTGACCAACAAATCGCCATAGGCTTTGCCGTCGTTGGGCTGCTCATGGCCCTGCTCGTCCACGATTTTGAAATCGATGCCAAAAATTGCCCGACCCTGTTTAAGGCGAATTTTCATTTGCTCTTGGGGTGGCAATTCCAAGTGTTTGTTTTTCAAGGTGCAGAGCGTGCCCAAAGGACTGAGCTCGGTCATACCCCATGCATGAAGTACTTCGACACCGTATTCGTCATTGAAAGAATGGATCATGGCCGGTGGACAAGCCGAGCCACCAATCACCGTACGCTTCAAATAATTGAAACGCAGCCCTCCCGCTTTCAAATGGGCCAGCAACATTTGCCAAACAGTAGGAACACCCGCAGCCAATGTGACTTTTTCTGACTCGAGCAATTCGTATACCGATTTGCCGTCCAAAGCAGCGCCGGGAAACACCAATTTCGCACCCACCATGGCCGCGCTGTAAGGGATACCCCAGGCGTTGACGTGGAACATGGGCACCACCGGCAATATGCTGTCGCGCGCTGAAAGGCACATGACGTCGGGTAAAGCACATGCGTACGCATGCAACAAGGTAGATCGGTGGCTGTAGAGGGCGGCTTTCGGGTTGCCCGTGGTGCCACTGGTGTAGCACATGCATGAGGCGGTGTTTTCGTCCAGAGCAGGCCATGCGTAAGTTGCGGCTTGTTGACCCATCCAACTTTCGTAGCTGACCAAATGGGGTATTCCGCTGTCAGCCGGTAATTTGTCCGCATCACACAGCGCCACCCAATGCTTGACCGTTTTGCAATCTTGGTGAATTTTTTGCACGATAGGCAAAAAGCTCATGTCAAAACAAAGCACCACATCTTCAGCATGGTTCACGATCCACGTGATTTGTTCGGGGTGCAAACGGGGATTGAGCGTGTGCAATACGCGGCCACTGCCGCTGACGCCGAAATAAAGTTCTAAATGCCTGTAGCCGTTCCATGCCAAGGTGGCCACACGGTCGCCATGGGCGATATTCCATGCATCTAAGCCATTGGCCACTTGCCGAGAACGCGCCGCGATCGTGGCCCAATTGCTGCGGTGAATATCGCCTTCCACACGCCTTGAAATGACCTCGGTGTCGCCATGGTGCTTTTCGGCGAATTCAATCATGTCCGAAATCAACAAGGTTTGTTGCTGCATCAATCCCAGCATGGGAATCTCCTTTGAATGGCACTGTTGTGCGCGTTGTTTCGCGTATTGTGCACAATTGTCATATGCAGCAATCCTCTCAACACAGAATTACCTTGGATTGGCGACACCCGTTTGACACATTGGGGACTGACTATTACTCCCCCGTGTCGCCGACCCCTTTGAGCCAAGTGCACTGGGTTGCCCAAAACACCACGCTGGCAAACGAATGGGGATGGTCCGATAGCGCTTTTGACGAGCATCTTCTGTCATGGTTAGCTGGCAACGAAATAGCGCCTGGCAGCCAACCTTGCGCCAGTGTGTACAGCGGACACCAATTTGGCGTCTGGGCGGGCCAATTAGGCGACGGTCGCGCTTTGTCGTTAGGGGTGGTGAACACCCCCAGCGGCCCCCAAGAAATTCAACTCAAAGGCGCAGGCAAAACACCGTATTCGCGCATGGGAGACGGACGTGCTGTGCTTCGCTCAAGTATTCGTGAATATTTGTGCAGCGAAGCCATGCATGGCTTGGGCATTCCCACCACACGCGCCTTGTGTTTGGTGGCGTCACCCGAACCGGTGCGGCGCGAAGAAATCGAAAGTGCGGCCGTGGTGACCCGCGTGGCGCCCAGTTTTTTGCGCTTTGGCCACTTTGAGCACTTTCGCCGCCCATGGCCAAACGGTTCAATTGAAAAATTTGGTCGACTTCCTGATTCAAACCCAATTCACAGAATTGCTTCAAGCAGAACCGGGTGCGCCTCGCTACACCGCTTTGCTGGCGGAGGTCACCCAAAGAACAGCGTCCTTGTTGGCAAAGTGGCAAGCAGTGGGTTTTTGCCATGGCGTGATGAACACAGACAACATGAGCTTGCTGGGCCTGACCATCGATTACGGTCCTTTTCAATTTTTGGACGGCTTTGACCCCGCGCACATTTGCAACCATTCAGACCACCAAGGTCGATACGCCTATGCCAGACAACCGCAAGTCGCCTATTGGAATTTATTTTGTTTGGGGCAAGCCTTGTTACCTTTGATCGAAGACCAAGACATGGCCGTGCAAGCTTTGGAAACGTTCAAAACGCTTTACCCTGCGCTGGCGGATCGGGAATTTGCCAAAAAGCTGGGTATCGAATCCGTGCTTTCCGACGACCATGTGCTGATTGAGTCCTTGCTGCAATTGTTGGCGGTGGAAAAAACGGACTTCACCATTTTTTGGCGTCGTCTCAGCCATGCCGTTTCACACTTAGCCGCGAAAGAACCCACAGTTGCTTTTGAACCCGTGAAAGACATGTTCATAGACAGCACCGGTTGGCAAGCCTGGTTGCCGGGTTATTTGCAGCGTTTGCAAGGGCTCAACACCGCGCAAGCCGCAGCGACCATGCTCAACACCAACCCGAAATACGTGCTTCGCAACCATCTGGGCGAAGAAGCGATTGCACAAGCGAAAATAGGTAACTTCACACGGGTTAAAGATCTCACGACAGTTCTTGCGTCGCCTTTTGACGAACATCCTCAGTTCGATCATTGGGCGGGTTTTCCGCCCGATTGGGCGTCTTCAATTTCCATCAGTTGTTCCTCATGAAACTTCCTCAAAACAGCGCTGAATGGCGCGCACACCTGGCAGCCAAAAACGCCGAACCTGTGGCCTATGAAGTCACCCGCCACGCAGCCACCGAGCGTCCCTACACGGGTCGTTATGAGTCGCATTGGGCCAAAGGACAGTACCGGTGCATTTGCTGCGACACACCTTTATTTGATTCCGACACCAAATTTGACGCAGGTTGCGGATGGCCAAGTTTTTACCGTGCAGCAAACCCCGCCACGATTGAAGAACGCGTGGACCGAGCGCATGGCATGTTGCGCACCGAAACCGTGTGTGCGGTTTGCAAAGCCCATTTGGGCCATGTGTTTCCGGACGGACCCGCACCTACCGGATTGCGCTACTGCATGAATTCTGCTGCCCTGTCTTTTGTTCCCGATGAAGGCACGCCATGAAACTGTTGATGGATTTTTTCCCGATCGCTTTGTTTTTTGTGGCATTCAAACTGGCCGGTATTTATGTCGCGACCGGTGTAGCGATGGTGGCGACCTTGGTGCAAATTGGCTGGCTTTACTTCAAACACGGAAAAGTCGAACCGATGCAATGGATGAGTTTGGGCATCATCACGATTTTTGGTGGTGCCACTTTGCTTACCCACAATGACACCTTCATCAAATGGAAGCCGACCATTTTGTTTTGGTTGATGGGTGCTATTTTGATAGGCGGCCAGCTGTTGTTGAAGAAAAACTTCATCAAGTCACTCATGTCTGCGCAGCTGAACCTGCCAGATGCGGTGTGGCAAAAATTATTGTGGAGTTGGGCGGTATTTTTTCTGGCCAAAGGTGGCTTGAATCTGTGGGTGGCTTTCCACTTTGACACCGACACCTGGGTCAATTACAAACTGTTTGGCAGCATGGGGCTGATGTTGTTGTTTGTGCTGGGCCAAGGCGTTTATTTGAGTCGCCACATACAACCCGATAACGAGCCAGCCCCCACCCCACCTGACAGCAAAACCCCTAGCCAACCATGAACATCACGTCGCAACAACTGCACACCCAATTGCAATCCAGTTTGCAGCCCTTTTTCTTGGCGGTAGAGGATGAAAGCGCCTCGCATGCAGGCCATGCCGGGTCCGATGGTTCGGGACAAGGTACCCACTTTCGGGTACGTATCGGCAGCCAGGCTTTCATGGGGTTATCTCGGGTGGCTCGCCATCGGCTTGTGTATGATGCATTGCAACAATTTGTTGACCAAGGCCTTCACGCACTGGCCATAGAGATTGTCGAAGCCCCTGTCTGAACCATCAACGGGTTTCAACGCTTAAGCAAGCCTCCTTTTTTTACCAGAAAGCCACCCATGAAATTTTCTTTTTTCAAGCCAGTCTTACTGATATCCGCGCTGGCTTTTTCTTTTGCCGCTGCACACGCGCAAAACATTGCCATCGTGAACGGCAAGGCCGTTCCTAAGTCACGCGTCCAAGCCCTGGCCGCCCAACTCGAACGCTCTGGCCGCGCCGTCACACCGGAAATGGAACAACAACTGCGCGAAGAAGTCATCATCCGTGAAGTGTTTTTGCAAGAAGCCCAAAACAAAGGCATGGATGTCACCGACGATTTCAAAACCCAAATGGAATTGGCTCGTCAAAGCATTTTGATCCGCGAATTGTTCACCGATTTCCAAAAAAACAACCCCGTCACTGACGCTGAGGTGAAAGCCGAGTACGACAAATTTGCGTCAATGAACGGTGGAAAAGAATACAAATCGCGCCATATCTTGGTGGAAAAAGAAGACCAGGCCAAAGCCATCATTGCCAGTCTGAAAAAGGGTGGCACGTTTGAAGAGATCGCCAAAAAACAATCTAAAGACCCCGGCTCTGGCGCCAAAGGTGGTGACCTCAATTGGGCCAACGCCACCAGCTTTGTCAAAGAATTCTCAGACGCGATGGTCTCTTTGAAGAAAGGCGAATTCACCCAAACACCAGTGAAAAGCCAATTTGGTTTTCACGTTATCCGCCTAGACGACATCAGGGACGCACAACTTCCCAAAATGGAAGAAGTCAAACCGCAAATATTGCAACAACTGCAATCGAACAAGCTGGCTGAATTCCAACAGTCGCTGCGCGAAAAGGCCAAGATCGAATAATTGGTCCACCACACAAAAAAGCCCTCGCATTCACCACGAGGGCTTTTTTTATGACTTGTTTATTTGTCTGATTTTTCTAGGGAAATCACATGGGCCAAAGCAAATGTCTTGCTTTGTAAAAGCTCTGAAGTGCGGATTTTTTCAAACTCGTTGAGCAAGCTGCTGGCATCCGTGTGGTTTTGGGTGAGCAGTTTGATCAGCCGAATCAGGTTTTTTTGCAGCGTGACATTTTTTGCCATGGCCTTTTGCAAAACCTTGTTGGCTTGACTTTGCTCAGTGTGTTTGTCGTTCGGTTGATCGACCAAGGCCACGGCGGTCTCGCTGTGCAATTGGGTCAGTTCGGTCAAATCTGCCTGTAGCTGCGTCAATTCAAGATAGCTTTGATAGAGCAAATCTGTGAGCTCTCGGTCTCTTGTGATGTTCAAGTTGATGCTCATAAATTGGCTTCCTTTGTGTCTTCAATCGGCCCCAAGGCCAAACACTTGATACGTGACTCAGTCTACCCAACGTCGGGCGTTGCGCCAAATCCGCATCCACGGGCTGAAATCTGTGGATTTTTGAAAGCTGCTGCTGGCCGTCCAACTGAACTGCAATTGCCTGAACACCCGCTCGGGGTGCGGCATCATGGCGGTAAATCGCCCGTCAGCCGTGGTCACAGCGGTCAAACCACCTGCGCTGCCATTGGGGTTGAAGGGATACGCATCGGTGGCCTGACCATGGTGGTCGACAAAACGCATGGCTCCCAACACCTGCTGCGGGTCTCCCCGGTCTGTGAAGTTTGCATAGCCTTCACCGTGCGCGACAGCGATGGGTAAACGGCAGCCCGCCATGCCTTGGAAAAACAAACTCGGGGATGCCATCACTTCCACTTGCGATAAACGCGCTTCGAATCGACCGCTTTGGTTGTCGGTAAAGCGCGGCCAAGCGTCTGCGCCAGGAATGAGCACAGCCAATTCGGCAAACATTTGACAACCGTTGCAAACGCCCAAGGCAAATGTGTTGTCTCGCTGGAAAAAACGCTGAAACTGGTCTGACAACTGCGTATTGAAGGTGATGCTGCGGGCCCAACCCTTGCCTGCCCCCAAGGTATCGCCGTAGCTGAACCCTCCGCAAGCCACCAAGCCTTGAAAATCTTGGAGGTTGGCACGGCCTTGTTGCAAGTCCGTCATGTGCACGTCATAGGCTTCAAAACCCGCTTCGGTGAACGCGTAGGCCATTTCCACATGCGAATTGACACCTTGTTCGCGCAGCACAGCCACCCGTGGTTTTTGTTGGTGGATATAAGGTGCAGCCACGTTGTCAAGGGCGCCGGGGGTCAAGTGCACATGCAATCCAGGGTCTTGCATTTGTCCGCCAGCGGCATGTTCGGCATCTGCAGAGTGGGGGTTATCGCGCTCTCGGCAAATTTTCCAACTGACGCTGTCCCACACTTGGTGCAGGTCGTACAAACTGGCCGAGAAAATTTCTTTGGCGTCGCGCCAAATACTCAACGCATCAGTCCCCTTGCTGATGGCAGAACCGAACGGACGGGTTTTACCCACCACATGGCTGCAAGCGGACAGGCCGTGCTGACGCAACACTTGCATGACCGGGTCGCGCAATTCAGTGCGCACCTGAATCACGGCGCCCAATTCTTCGTTGAACAAAGCGTGAAGCGTTTTTTCTTCGCGCCGCGCACTGATTTGTTGCGACCAGTTTTTGCTGTCGCCGTGGTCGGCTCGGCTGTCAGAAATGCCGTCTCCTTCGGTGACCAACAAATCGACATTCAGCGCCACGCCCACATGGCCAGCAAACGCCATTTCCGCCACACAGGCCAACAACCCCCCGTCGCTGCGGTCGTGGTAGGCCAGGACCAATCCATCGCGTCGAAGCTCGGCCACTGCGGCGTAGAGCGCTTTCATTAGCTGCGGGTCGTCGAGGTCGGGCACTTCGGTGCCGAAGGCCTGCAAGGCCTGCGCCAAGATCGACCCCCCCATGC
>JALRAA010000062.1 GCA_023262645.1 Burkholderiaceae bacterium | reverse complement strand
GCATGATCATCGTGCCAGCCAATTCACCCGGCGTAGAAGTACTGCGTCCGCTGAGCGTTTTTGGCTATGACGACGCACCGCATGGACACATGGAAGTCGTGCTCAAAAATGTGCGGGTTCCAGTGGGCAATTTGTTGTTGGGCGAAGGCCGTGGTTTTGAAATTGCCGAAGGGCGCTTAGGCCCAGGCCGTATTCACCATTGCATGCGCACCATTGGCTGTGCAGAACGCGCGCTCGAGCTGATGTGCAAACGCCTCAACAGCCGCACCGCTTTTGGCAAACTGATTTCCGCCCAAGGCGTTTGGCACGAGCGCATTGCCGAGTCACGCATCATGATTGAACAAGCGCGCTTACTCACACTCAAAGCGGCGTACATGATGGACACCGTCGGCAACAAGATCGCCAAAACAGAAATCGCCATGATCAAAGTGATCGCGCCGGTGATGGCCACACAAATCATCGACTGGGCGATCCAAGCCCACGGTGCGGGTGGCGTGAGCGATGACTTCCCGCTGGCTTATGCGTATGCGCACCAACGCACATTGCGCTTGGCAGACGGGCCCGATGAAGTTCACCGCCAATCGATTGCAAAGCTTGAACTCGCAAGACATATTGCAACTGCACCGCAAGAAGTTGACATGGCCATCACGCGCGGCAGCTGAACATGTCACACGTGATTGACGTTTACAGCTGGCCCACGCCCAATGGGCACAAAGTGCACATCATGCTCGAGGAGTGTGGTTACAAACTGGGTCGTGACTGGCTGGCCCACCCGATCCACATCGGGCAAGGCGAGCAATTCACACCCGAGTTTTTGACCATCAGCCCGAACAACAAAATTCCTGCGTTGGTAGACCCGGTGGGCCCAGATGGCAAACCCATCAGCGTGTTTGAGTCTGGTGCGATATTGCTGTATTTGGCGGCCAAAACGGGCAAGTTCTTGCCCAAGTCAGACCGCGCCAAATTTGAAGTGTTGCAATGGCTGATGTTTCAAATGGGCGGGGTGGGTCCCATGCTGGGTCAAAACCACCATTTCCGTATCTACGCTCCAGAAAAAATTCCTTACGCGATCGACCGCTACACCAACGAAGCCAGACGCTTGTACGGTGTGATGGACAAGCAACTGGCTTTGGGCAAATACATCGCGGGCAACAGCTACAGCATTGCCGACATGGCCATTTACCCTTGGTTGCGCAACTGGAAAAACCAAGGGATCGATTGGGCAGATTTTCCGCGCCTCAAGGAATGGTTTGATCTGATCGGTGAGCGCCCTGCAGTCAAGCGCGGTTGCGGGGTATTGGCAGATTTACGCAAGCCCTTGCAGAACGACAAAAAGGCCATGGAAACCTTGTTTGGCAAAGGCCAGTACGAAAAACGCTGACCTCAAAACTGCCAGCCTATGCCGACCAAGCCCCCTTTGCCGACGGCAGACGCCTTGAATGAATCGCTGCCGATAGAGACTTTGCGGTCAGTCATCTTGGTGTAGTTGTATTCGGTGTACACGTACTGAAACGGGTTGAGAAAGGTTTTAAATCCCACACCTGCCCCATACCCGTCCAGACTGAAATTGTTGGCGGCATGGGTGGTGTCTAAGCTGGCGTAACCCAGTTTGGTGTAGACCATCGAACCATTTCGAATCAATTGCCCCAACACCAAGGACCACTGGGATGCATTTTTGAACCCCATGGTCGTGCTGGAAATCAGTGCATTATTGGCATCATAAAAGTCTTGACCAGCTGGTCGGGTGCTGCGCAGGTCTCGTTCATAAGTCAGGCCCAGCACCTGACGCTCGGTCATGGCGAAGGTGAAACCCACACCCAGCACCAAGGGTATGCCTGCCGATGCTTGGCTGTTGGTGTAACCACTGTTTGAATAGTTCGTCAATGAAGGCGTGACCGTTTGGTAACCGGTGGCTGCTTGAATATGCCACCCCAAAAACAAATTGCTTTGCGCCATGGCTGGCGCAGCCAACCCACACCCCCATCCTGCGCATATCCATATCCATTTCACAACCAGGTTCCCATCAAAAGCACGATCCATTGCCCAAACACCCCACATAAGAGAGTTCGACAAATCGGCTGACTTCTGTAGCCCGATGCCGATTCAAACGGCATGGCGCACAACTTGCATCAACTGAAAGAACCGGAAACGGCAAACAAATGGCGCTCAAACGGCCTTGAAAGGGTCTGTGAGCGGCAATGTCTTGCCGCTTGGGTGACTTCAAAGGAAAAAATATGCAGGTCAGTTCGGTCAGTGTGGCAAACAATGTCTACAAGCCCCCCGCGAAAATATTCACGGTGGCTGAGGCGTTGGCCGCCATGAAATTGAACAACCGCCTCAAGGTGACCATCAGTGACACCGCGGCCAACGTGACCGGCAACTTGAAAGAACTCAAAGACATACAGGCACAAATCACGCAAATCACCTTCACCAGCGCCAATGACAAATTGAATTTAAACGGCGCACAAATCAAGCAATACCAACCCCTGCTGGCCAAGTTTTCTGACAACACCTTGGTACTCACCGATAACTTCGGTGCCCTGAATGCCAACCTTTCCATCCTGCGTGAGAACAACGCCAAGATCAACAAAATAGTGTTGACACCTTCCAACGATGCCAACGCAAAGCAAACCATTTCTCCTTGGGATTCTCAGTTGTGGAGCAAATCGGTGAATGGCAAATTTCAAATTCAAACCCAAGTCACTTCCACCGTCGGCGGAACCGCTACGACACCGAGCACCACGACCACCAATGGCCAAACCGTGACGGTGCAACCCACCAGCACGTTGGCCAAGTTCACCCCCTTTGAAGACACACAAGCGCTGGCTGCCAATTACATGGGCTTGAAAGTATTGGATGACATGGGCATGCTGACGGGTATCGAGGCATTCAAAGGCTCGTCGATCACCACCAATATTGCGCAAGGCAAAGCCTTGTCTGCACTTTTCAACAAATACTCCACCGAGTTTTATTTGAATATCAGAGACACCTCGGCCAATATTTCAAAAAATATCGATTTCATTGCCAGCAACAACAAAAAACTCACGGGCATCACACAAATTGGCAACATCACCCCACTAGAAATCACCCGTGAACAAAACAAAAAAGCGGACTTGGCTTTGTCAAAAATGAAAAATCCTTACTCGATCAAGTCTGTGGCCTGACAAACCATTGAAATGAATATAAAAAAATTATTTTTATTCAGTAAAACACCATTTAATTATTCAATTACACAAATCCATGTTCATGTTTTATTCACACACGACAAGAAACAAGCATGGTCTTGAGTTGATAATTACCCGCATGGGAAAGCTTTTTTTACAGCCATTCACAATTCGCTCCGTTGCATGCTTATGCCTTGCGATGTGTGTCGCCACTGCACTCACCGCTTGCTCTGACGACAAGTCATCCAAAGAAAGCAAATTTTTACCTGTGCCAGAAAAAAATCAGGCAGATAAAAAACAAGAAGACGACATGTTGAGTCGCCGAGTCGAATCGGTACTCAACGAAGGCCTCAGCAGCAAAGAAGGACAACAAGAAGCGCCACGCGCCTCCAAGGCCAGACCACCCAACTCCGGCAAAGAACCCATGATCATGCTGGACAAAACCCTCAAGCCGTTGGGAGAGGTCGTCTACCACTCTGACAAGTTGGATTACTACGAATGCAAAGGTGTGGTGACCCCCTGGTTTGCAGAACTCATGGTGGCTGAAATGAACTACTTCAACGAACTGGCTGAACTGCAATTTGTGGATCCAAAAACCTGTATCGTCACCTTCGCCACCGAAAAAAGTCTCACCCCCGGTCGCATCAGTATTCAACTGTTTGAAAACGCCAAACAGTTTGACCGCTGCATTCGCAATGAAGAATGCCCTGTGTTCAGAACCGTGAATTTTGTGCCCAATAAAAAAGCCTTGTACCGTTCTTACTTCTTGTCGGAAATCAGCCGTAAATTGGTTCAACACCATTGCGTGACGGACACTGGCAAATGGCACAAAGACGAAACCTGCTACACCATTGACTGATGCATGAGATACACATTCCTCCAATGCTCAAGACCGGCGAGCTGATGCCGATTTCCCATAGACAAATTTTCCGATTGGCCATGAAACCCTTATTTCAGTTTGTCTACCGTCTATGCCTGGTGCTGTTCATCACCACCGTTGGCGCAGCCATGGCCAATGACCCTGCTCCGGCCAAACCCGCTGCGGATTCACACGGCGGTGCGCCCAAAAAAGAAGAGAAAAAGGACGACAAAAAGGCCGATGCCCATGGCGCGCCCGCCAAGGACGCCCATGGAGGGGCCCCTGCCAAGGAAGAACGCCCCCGCAGAACGTTTGAAGGCCAAGAGCCCTTGTTTTATTTCGATTCCAAGCGCCGACCCTATATCGAGCCATTTCACAAAACCGATGAAGAGGAATATTTCATTTGCCGAGGTGTGATCGGCGAGTGGTATCGTGAATTGCTGGCGCAGGAAGCCAACATGCTGGCAGAAAAAGACGGTTTGGACAAAGTCACGGGCTCCACCTGTGCCGTGCGGTTGGTGGCAACCCACCATGGAAAAAAGCTTCCTATTGTGTCGGTGGAGTTGTATGTCAATTCCAACGTCATGCGTTCTTGCATTTTGGGTGAATCATGCCCGCAATCCAGAACCGCCATCATGTATGTGCTGAATAAAACGCTCTACCGCAGTTACTTCATCACAGACCGCGAGAAAAAAATTCGGCGCTATTACTGCTTGGACAACAAGAGCAACATCTTGGCCAAAGAAGAATGCTGGTACCACTTTTTTGACAAGGCCGCCAAAGAAAAACCAGCTGGCGGCGGTGGGCACTGATACGTGGCCTGCCCGGAGGGGATCGAACCCCCGACCCACAGCTTAGAAGGCTGTTGCTCTATCCAACTGAGCTACGGGCAGTTGCCATAAAAAAAGGCCCATCGGGCCTTTTTTCTGAATGGTCGGGGCGATAGGATTCGAACCTACGACCCTCTGGTCCCAAACCAGATGCGCTACCAGACTGCGCTACACCCCGATCCACGCATTCTACCCGCACAAACACCTGTGCTTGGACAGGATGCAATTTGTTGCAGATGCCTTGGGCAATAATCTGCAGCAAATTACATACTTGCAGGTGCCATGCAGCTCAGCCAAGCCAATCACCAGGTGTCGCCTCCCCATATCGATATTCCCCGGCAGTACAACGCAGCTGCCGACCTGTTGTTGCGACATGGCAAGCGCTCAGAAAAGCTTGCTTACATCGAGGCGCACAGCGGCAAGCAACTCACATTTGCTGAGCTCAACGATCAAGCCCACCGTTTCGCCCAAGGCCTGTTGCAAAGCGGCTTGCAACCCGAAGACCGTGTGCTGCTTTGCATGCATGATGGTGTGCATTGGCCCGTGGCTTTTTTAGGCTGTATTTTGGCGGGCGTGGTGCCTGTGGCGGTCAACACCTTGCTGACCTCGCAAGATTATTTGTACATGTTGCAAGACTCCCGCGCCCGTGCTTTGTTGGTCTCTAAAGCCTTGTGGTCGGTGTTTGAGCCGATCATTTCCCAATTGAGCCAGCCCATTCTCATCGTCTCAGATACCCATGACACCGCCCCCGGTTGTGTGGGCATGCCAGACCTGTTGAAGAGCCACGATCCGCTGCCTCAACACGCACCGACCTTGGCTGACGATGTGTGTTTTTGGTTGTATTCCAGTGGCTCGACCGGTTCTCCCAAGGGCACAGTGCATTTGCACAGCCATTTGATCTACACCGCCGAGTTGTATGGCCGTGGCGTGCTGGGTCTTCGCGAGGACGATGTGGTGTTTTCAGCAGCCAAATTGTTCTTTGCCTATGGGTTGGGCAATGCCCTGAGTTTTCCTTTGACGGTGGGTGCCACCACGGTGTTGCTGGGTTCACGTCCGACACCTGCCGATGTGTTTGAGGTGCTGCAAACGCATCAGCCCACGGTTTTTTACGGTGTGCCCACATTGTTTGCTGGACTGATGGCGCATGCACAAAGGCCAACCGCATCGCAACTCCATTTGCGTGTGTGCACCAGCGCGGGTGAGGCTTTGCCGGCGGAGATCGGGCACAAATGGCAAGCCGAATACGGCGTTGAAATTTTGGATGGCATTGGTTCGACCGAAATGCTGCATATTTTTTTATCCAATCAACCCGGTCGCGTGCGCTATGGCACCACTGGACACCCAGTGCCTGGCTACCGACTCCGATTGGTGAACGATGAAGGCGCGGAATGTGCCGACGGCGAACTTGGGGAATTGCAAATCCAAGGCCCCAGCTCTGCGTTGATGTACTGGCGCAACCGGGAAAAAACCAAACACACTTTCGCAGGCGAATGGACCCGCAGTGGCGACAAATACAGCCGCGATGCTGATGGCTACTACACCTATGGCGGTCGCAGCGATGACATGCTCAAAGTGGGTGGCATCTATGTGTCTCCCTTTGAAGTTGAAGCCTCTTTAATGACGCATACCGCAGTGCTTGAAGCAGCTGTGGTCGGCCATGCCGACGAAGAAGGCTTGGTCAAACCCAAAGCCTATGTGGTGCTCAAACCTGGCCATGCCGCCAGCGAAACCGAGTTGCAAGCCCATGTCAAAGGCCAACTGGCACCCTACAAATATCCCCGCTGGGTCAGCTTTTTGAACGAATTGCCCAAAACGGCAACGGGCAAGATTCAGCGGTTTAAACTGCGTGCATGACACCCTTTCCTGTTTACCGTCTTCTTTGGAGAACGCCATGACTTCGCGTCGACAAGTACTGACCCATTCCGCCGCTCTTATCGGTGCTGCCTCAACCGGGCTGGTGCTTCCCGCCCGCGCTCAAAGCGCCAAAATTCGCATCGGTTTGATGTTGCCCTACACCGGCACCTTTGCCCAACTCGGAATCGCTTGTGACAACGGGTTTCGCATGGCCTTGGAAGAAAAAGGCAACAAGCTCGGTGGCAGAGACATTGAATATTTCAAAGTTGACGACGAATCAGAGCCGTCCAAAGGCGTGGAGAACGCCAACAAATTGGTACAGCGAGACAAAGTAGATGTGCTGATGGGCACTGTTCACTCAGGCGTGCAAATGGGCATACACAAAGTCGCCCGCGAAACCGGTGTGCTCAACATCATTCCCAATGCCGGTATGCATGCTGCCACGCGCGCATTGTGCGCACCGAATGTATTCCGCACATCCTTCACCAACAGCCAACCCACGTTGGCGTTGGGCAAAGTCATGGTGCAAAAAGGCCACAAAAAAGCCGTTTGGATCACTTGGAAATATGCCGCTGGCGACGAAGCAGGTGAAGGGTTCAAAGAGGGCTATCTCGCTGCAGGCGGCACCATTGTGAAAGAACTGGGTCTGCCCTTTCCTAATGTGGAATTTCAAGCGCTACTCACAGAAATTGCCTCTA
>JALRAA010000061.1 GCA_023262645.1 Burkholderiaceae bacterium | reverse complement strand
ATCTCGGGGGATAACTGTGGCATGAGTTCGCGCACTTCGTCGGCAAAAGAGGCGTCACGCTGGAAGTGGTCGTGGTTGTTGTCGCCTTCGTACTCTTTCATCATGGTGTCCCATTCCGCACGCACCGATTCGATATTCAGCTTGTCCATGGCATCGAAATCGGTGGTGTAGAAACGCGGGCTGAGCACCGTGTTGCGCACCGCTTTGGCGTTGGCGTCAGCAGCGTTTTCGACGGTGCCGATCAGCAATTCCACGTGGTCAAAGTCAAGGGCGGCAGCTTGGGTCATGGCTTACTCCTGGGTAGCGTTCTGAGAAGGTTTGGCGTGCATTTGCAATTGGGCAAAGGACGACATATTGGTGGGACCAAAAGATTCAAGATCAATGCGAATGCCTGTGGCGGGATCAGACAGTGTCAAACGACCATCGGTATGGCCTTTGAGTTCGAATGCTGGCGCAGAGCCAATGCCACGGCGCATGCGTTCACGCGACAAAGTGCGCAGCGTGCCGCGCACAAACCCTTGTTCGCCTTGGTAGCGCGCGATTTCCATTTGGTTGTTGGCATCCAACACAGCAATATCGCCATTGGGGCGGTCTTCAAACCGAAGCGTCAACTGCCAACTGATGGGGGCATCGTTTTGTGGTGTCACCATGCCTTGGCTGCGCAACAACGCCACCACCAACAGCACACTGCTGAGGAAGCCGACAAATATCCAACCCGTCAGGTTGTGGTGACCAGGGAGGTTGTTGTTGGACAAGGATTGGCTCATGTGGAATACGCCCCTTGGTTGATGTCCATGTGTGAGGGGTCTTCGATGATGTCGCCAAGCATCACGGGCACATGGGGATTGGCTTCGCGCCATGCCCGCGCCAAGCGTTCGCCCACACGAACCGCATCAGGAATACAGCGCAAACAAGGTTCAGGGTTTTTCAGAGCCCACGGCTTGGCGTGTGGCCACAAATTCAGCCAAGCGATGTGATCGTCGCCGCCCAATTTCAATGCGATGTCGCCGCTGCCGTTTTTCAGCGGCTTGACACTGGCCGCAGCCACCATGCGCAAGGGCAGGTTGAAGGTCAGCGTCAACACAATACCGATACGCATGACCACGCGCTTGCTGGTCAAGGTGTAGAGCGCGGTTTGCGCGGTCATCCAAGCCAACCAGGTCAGCACCGCCAAAGCCGTCAAACTCAATGCCAAACTGGTGGCCAGCGGTACCCACAAGCGTGGCTGCGGTTCCCCCAGCAAATAAAGCGCTTGCAACACCATCATCACCAAGAAATACACCGCCAGTGTGCGCACATGAAACACATGCAGCGCCATGGGTTTCCAGTCGGGTCTGCCTTGCCATAAAAGGCGCTCACCGGCGGGCAAGGCCTCGGGCAGCCCGGGGGCTGCCTCGAATTCGTGTTCGTGGTGAGGATTGACGTTCAAAACAGCGGCTCCTGACGTTCTGGCATGGCGTAGAGCGTGCCTGCGCCGTAGTAGGCCGTGATTTTTTCTTCCTCGAGCAATGTGATTTGCACATCACTTTTGGTTTTCGGGACGTTGGCAAATTGCTCGGCCAAGATAGAAGACACGAACACACCACGGCGGTTGATGCGCGAGAAGGTCATCGGCAGCAACACCGTGTCGCCAGAGTGCAAAGACACTTCGATATAGCGGAACATCATTTCACAGCGATCAACCCACAGGTCTTTCACATGACCGGCTTCAAAGCGGTCTGCGCCATACACAGGCAGTCCGCGCGGGTCGATGTCAGGTGACATCACGCCATGGTCAGCGGCGATGCGCAGTGGCACGATTTTGATGTGATTGCCGTGGTACAGATCCGGTTCGTCTGCGCGCGCCGCCCAAGCACCCGGGCCGACACCGGCCAGCAGTGGGTCACCCACGGGCTCAAGGGGAGCACCCAGCCAAGCGTGTGCAGGTTGTGCGTTGTAACTGCCGTCGACACGGTTGACGTCTGGCGCCAAAATTTCGCGGCCATCGGCCATCTTGAACACCTTGGGTTCGGGCACGGGCCAGCCGATTTGCACCGGGCCGCCTTGCAAATGGCCGTTGTCCATCGGGTAGCCTTCGCGATGGTTTTCGCGTGCCAAGTAATAAATCAGTCCGGCGAAAAACGCCCAGAACATGTAGAGGACGATTTGGGCGACGTCTACGTATTGGGTGATAGCACCAAATTCCATACGCACTCTCCTTAGAAAAACGCAAACACAACTTCAGCCGGGCAGTTCTGCCAAGCCCAATCGGTTGTCGTCAGATACAGCGGCTTGTCGCTTGCGACTCACCAACGGACCCAACGCAATCAACACACAAAACAACATGTACATCTCGATGTGAAACACCATGCTGTAACCCGTGACAGGCGAGACCAATGCCTCACCCAACATGCCTTGCTCGGCCAGATGCCCGACCAAATCGCGGATGACACCACCCAACGCCATGGCAATGCCAGAGGCGGTGGCTTGGACCGCACCCCATGCGCCCAGCACCATGCCTGCATGCAACTTGTCGGTCATGGCCATGGCCGTCAACAACATACCGACAGAAAACAAGCCGCCGCCAAAACCGATCAACGTCGCGCCGCATTGAAACAGCCATGTTGAATGCAACGGTGCAGAAAAAATGACACAAGCAAACGCGGGCAAACCGATCAACGCACCCAAGGCGGCCAAGCGGCATGCATCCATGCCACGCGACAAGAAACGTGCTGACAACGCAAACGCCAGCAATGCACCCGCAGAGGTGAGCGCAGTCAAGGCGCTGGTCAGGCTGACATCCAAAGCCAGTACCTGTGCGCCATAAGGTTCGAGCACGATGTCTTGCATGCTGAATGCAGCGGTGCCCAGACCCACGGTCCACAAAAAACGCCGCATATTGGGCAGCGCCATCAACATGCGCCATTGCTTTGAAAACCCGTCGGGCTCGCGTTGGCCGCGACGGCTGCTGCGTGCTTCTTGCTTCCACAACGACACCAGGTTGAGCGCCACCACCATCACTGCGCAACCCTGTACCACTTGAATCAGTTTTTGCGCAGAGAAATCGCTGAGCAACACACTGAGCGCTGCACTGCCCATGATCAGCCCCAACAATTGCATGGCATACATCAAGGCCACCACGCGTGGGCGTTTGTCCGCCGGTGAAACATCAGAAGCCAGTGCCAAGCCAGCGGTTTGGGTGATTTGCATGCCAGCACCGACACACAAAAACGCCATGGCCGCGCCAAAACGTATCACCCACAAATAACCTTCGCGTGGTTCAGACAAACCCAGCAATGCAAACGGCATCACGGCCAAACCGCCGAACATCAAAATGGTGCCCATCCACATATAGGGAATGCGGCGCAGTCCCAACGCCGAAGGGTGTGTGTCGCTGCGATAACCAATCATGGCGCGCAGCGGTGCAAACACCAACGGCAGTGCGACAGAAAACGCCACCCACCATGCGGGCACTTGCAATTCGATGATCATCACGCGGTTGAGTGTGCCCACCAGCAAAGCCATGGTCATGCCCACCGACAACTGGAACAACGCCAAACGAAACAGACGCGCCAAAGGCAGATCGGGCGAGGCCGCGTCTGCAAAGGGCACGTACTGCAGCATCAGCGACTGCATCCAAGCGGGTGGGCGTGCGGCAAACTTCATTGGCGTACCCACTCCCACGCTTGCGAGGTGTAAAAGCCGCTGGAGATGCGTTGCATACGGTGCGGCCGCCAGCCATTAGCACGCACTGCGCGTTCGATGTACACATGCAAGGTGGATTTGCGCACCGGCGACAACTGTGGCGAGCGGTCGGTGCGCGGAAACAAGCGCCCCATGGCGTGCATGGTCGCGAGCAAAGGTGAATGCGGTGCGAAGGTGAACAAAATGGAATGCTTGGTGCGCTTGCTGAGCGACTCGAAAGCGTTGGCAATGTCTTGCGTGTCGTAATGGATCAGCGAATCCATGCACACCACGTGGTCAAACTCGCCGTGCTCTGCAGCGAGCATGTCGCCAGCCAAAAAATCGATGCGGCCGCCGCGTGCGGACAAGCTCGCATCGGCCAACAACTCTTGGGCATGGCGTTCACGCGCCAAGTTGACCAAGGTGGGCGATAAATCGATGGCCAACACATGGGCGCCGCGTTTCATGGCCTCTTGCGCCAACGCGCCGGTGCCGCATCCGGCATCGAGCAAACGCATGCCGCGCATGTCTTGCGGTAACCAAGACAACAACGTGTGGCGCATTTGGTCGCGGCCTTGGCGCACCGTCGTGCGAATGCGGCCCACGGGCGCATTGGAGGTGAGTACCTCCCAGGCTTTGGCGGCTGTGCGATCGAAATAGGTTTCGATCTGTCCGCGTCTGGCGACGTAACTGGCGTGGTTCATCTCAATCAAATCCCAACAAATCAAAAATATCGCGGTCTTTCATGGGAATGGAGGGCAGAGGGTCGGTACCTGCCCACAATGCCGCGGCCAAGCGCATGTACTCGTCTTGCACGGCCTTGATGGCGGGTGTGGCTTCCAACTCAAACATGGTGCATTTCTGCAAACGGCTTTTGCGGATTTCATCGAGCATGGGGAAATGCGCCATGTTCTTCAAGCCAGTGACAACGTTGAACTTGTCGACTTGGTCGGTACCGTCGCTGCGGTTGACGATCACGCCGCCCAAGCGCACGTTGTAGTTTTTCGACTTGGCGCCAATGGCCTGAACAATTCGGTTCATGGCGAAAATGGAATCGAAGTCGTTGGCGGTGACGATCAAGGCGCGATCGGCGTGTTGCAGCGGCGCGGCAAAACCGCCGCACACCACATCGCCCAGCACATCGAAGATCACCACATCGGTGTCTTCCAGCAAATGGTGCTCTTTGAGCAATTTGACGGTTTGACCGACCACGTAACCGCCGCACCCTGTGCCTGCAGGTGGGCCACCGGCCTCGACGCACATCACACCGTTGTAGCCTTCAAACACAAAGTCTTCGACGCGCAGCTCTTCGGCATGAAAGTCCACGGTTTCAAGCACATCAATCACCGTGGGCAACATTTTTTTGGTGAGCGTGAAAGTGCTGTCGTGCTTGGGGTCACAACCAATTTGCAGTACCCGTTTGCCCAGTCTGGAAAAGGCGGCCGACAGGTTGGAGGAAGTGGTGCTTTTGCCAATGCCGCCTTTGCCATAAATGGCAAACACTTTGGCATTGCCAATCTTCACACTGGGGTCGAGCTGCACTTGCACGCTGCCCTCGCCGTCGGGGCGTCCGCCGCGTTTGATTTGGCTGACGGGGATGTTGGCGGTTTCGATCATCGAGTTGCTCCTGTGGGACTTCAGCGGCTGAAATGGGCCTTGGCTTCGTACATGGTCTCGACCGTGATGCGCGACACGCCGCGCTCACGGGCAAATAACTCGGTGTTGCGACGGGCTTTGCCGCGGACAAAAAACGGGATTTTTTTCAATTCTTTTTCGGCTTCCGGTGCCCAATCGGTGCTGTCGATGGTGGATGGATTGGCAGCGGGGGGTGGAATTTCAATTTGTTCGTCGGGTTGCGACAAATGCACTTCTGCCAGCGTGTCTGCCGACACCACCCTGGGCAGCGCTGGGGTGATGCCATGGCCTGAGCCCAAATGCGAAGGTGCAGCACCGTCGTGGAATTCGAAGTCTTCGCGGAACATGCCCAACAGGTGTTCTTCCAGACCCATCATCAGCGGATGTACCCAGGTGTCAAACAACACATTGGCGCCTTCAAAACCCATTTGCGGGGCGTAGCGGGCGGGAAAATCTTGCACATGCATGGGTGCGGAAATGACGGTGCATGGAATGCCCAAACGCTTGGCAATGTGCCGTTCCATTTGTGTGCCGAGCAGCAACTCGGGTTGCAACGCTTTGACCTGGTCTTCGACATCCAAGTAGTCGTCGGTAATCAATGCTTCCACGCCGTAGAGCTTGGCGGCATCGCGCACTTCGCGGGCGAATTCGCGGCTGTAAGTGCCCAGTCCCACCACTTCAAAGCCCATCTCTTGGTGGGCCACGCGGGCCGCAGCAATGGCATGTGTGGCGTCGCCAAACACAAACACCCGCTTGCCAGTGAGATAGGTCGAGTCCACCGATTTGGCATACCAACGCGCGCGAGAATTTTGTAAATACGCTTGGCGCGTGGCGTCGCTGTTGCCCATGCCGGCCAATTCGCGCACTTCGGCGATGAAGTCGAGTGTGCCGTTGACACCATAGGGAATGGTTTGCGTGAAAGGTTGGTCAAACTGGCGTTGCAACCATTGCGCAGCGGTGCGCGCAAGTTCGGGGTAGAGCACCACGTTGAAATCGGCGTCAGGCAGTTGGCGGATAGCGGCCACACTGGCGTCCAGCGGTGCCACCACATTCACCTGTATGCCGAGTTCTTGCAGCAGTGCGCGTATTTCACGCGTGTCGTCACGGTGGCGAAAACCCAAGGCGGTGGGGCCCAAAATATTGCACACCGCTGTGCGTCCAGCAAGCGGTGTACGCTGGTGTTGGCCCGGTACCAGTGCACGCACCAAGTGATAGAAGGTTTCTGATGCGCCCCAGTTTTCTTTGCGCTGGTAAGACGGCAATTCGAGTGCTACCACCGGAATAGGCAGGTTCAGCGCCAAGGCCAAACCGCCGGGATCGTCTTGGATCAATTCGGCGGTGCAAGAAGCACCTACCAACATGGCATTGGGTTTGAAACGTTCGTGCGCATCACGGGCAGCGTCTTTGAACAATTCAGCGGTATCGCCACCCAAGTCGCGTGCTTGGAACGTGGTGTAGGTGACTGGCGGGCGACGCGGCAGACGTTCGATCATGGTGAACAGCAAATCTGCATAGGTGTCGCCCTGTGGCGCGTGCAGCACGTAGTGCACGTCCGTCATGGCCGTGGCCACACGCATGGCGCCCACATGTGGCGGTCCTTCGTATGTCCAGAGTGTGAGTTGCATGCGTCGTGGTCCTCAGGCAGCCAGTTTGATGCGACGGCGCAGCGGGCGACTGAACAATTCGGCCAGGTCGGCGGCTTGTTCATAGCCTTGTATCGGGGTGAACACCAGTTCGATGGCCCACTTGGTAGCGATGCCTTGAGCTTCCAGGGGATTGGCCAAACCCAAGCCGCACACCACCAAATCGGGGGCTTCGGCATGGCAGCGGTTTAACTGGTTGTCGACATGCTGGCCTTCGGTGATGCGTGCGCCAGCTGGCAACAGGGCGAGTTCTTCGGCCATCAATTTGCGGTGCAAGTACGGTGTGCCAATTTCGGCCAACGTCATGCCCATTTCGCGCTGCAGAAAACGCGCCAAGGGAATTTCTAATTGCGAATCGGGAAAGAAAAAGATTTTTTTGCCAGACAAATGCACGCGTTGACGAGCCAGTGCTACTTCGGCGCGTTGGCGCGGTGCACGGGTGACTTCGTCAAAGGCTTGCTGGCTGACACCGAATGCGTTGGCCGCTGCTTGCAGCCATGCC
>JALRAA010000060.1 GCA_023262645.1 Burkholderiaceae bacterium | reverse complement strand
CCAACACAGCGGCCATGGCACCCGCACCGACTGCCACCGCGTCTTGCATGGCTTCGGCGCGCAATCGCACCAATGGCACGGCTTGCGTCAGGCTCAGTACCTCGCTGGCGACCAATGCTGAATATTCGCCTAACGAATGTCCGGCCACATACGACGGTGGCGTGCCACCTTCAGCGAGCCAAACACGGTAAGCGGCCACGGCAGCCACCAGCATCACGGGCTGGGTGTTGGTGGTCAACGCCAAGGTTTCTTTGGGGCCTTCGTGAATCAGTTGACCCACGTCTTCTCCGAGTGCCTCGCTGGCCTCTTCTAGGGTGGCTTCCACCACCGGGTGGCCGTTCCACGCGTCCAGCATGCCCACCGACTGCGAGCCTTGACCGGGAAACACAAAAGCAAATGTCGTCATAGGTAAATATCAGTAGCGCAAAAGAACCGAGCCCCAGGCGAAACCACCACCCACGCCTTCGAGCATGACCCGGTGACCGGGCTTGATCTGACCCGCACGAACCCCTTTGTCCAAGGCCAAGGGAATGGAAGCCGCCGAGGTATTGCCGTGTTCGGCGACCGTCAACAAGACTTTTTCCATGGGCAATTTCAATTTTTTCGCGGTGCTTTGGATGATGCGGATATTGGCTTGGTGGGGAACCAACCAATCCACATCGGTGTCTTGCAGTTCGGCTTTGGCAAGCACCGCACGGGCCGTTTCTTCCAACACGCCCACCGCCAGTTTGAACACGCCTTGGCCGTCCATTTTCAACACCGGGTCGCCCAAAATTTCACCGCCTTGCACATGACCGGGCACGCACAACAAGCCCACGTGCTTGCCATCGGCATGGATGTCTGTGGCCAAAATACCGGGCTCGGCAGAGGCTTCCAAGACCACCGCGCCCGCACCATCGCCAAACAGCACACAGGTAGTGCGGTCGTTGAAGTCGAGCAGGCGCGAGAACACTTCGGCACCCACCACCAATGCGCGCTTGGCATTGCCGGCCCGCAGCATGGCATCGGCCACGCTCAAGGCATAAATGAATCCGGCGCAAACGGCTTGCACATCAAAGGCCGGTGAACCTGCGATGCCGACCGCTGCTGGACTGAGTTGCGCCAGTTTGTGCTGCAAGATGCAGGCGGTAGAGGGAAACACCATGTCAGGGGTAGAGGTGGCCACGATCACCAAATCGATGTCTTGCGGGCCCAATTGCGCGGCTGACAAGGCTTGCTTGCAGGCCTCGAAGGCCAAATCGCTGCTGAACACGCCTTCGGCCGCGAAATGCCGGGCGCCAATGCCGGTGCGCTCGACAATCCATTCGTCCGAGGTTTCCACGCCTTTGGCAGCCAACTCAGCGACCAAATCGGCATTGCTCAGCCGGCGCGGGGGCAGATAACTGCCGGTGCCAACAATTCGGGAATACAAGGTCATGCAGGGTCTGTGGTGTGGGTCAAGGACGGCGAGGCCGCCAGCAAAGGGGCTGCGTGGGCCAATTGGGACCGCACACGCGCCAACAAATCGTGGTCGGCTGCATCATACGCCCGCTGCAAGGCGGTCAAAAATGCCAATTCGTCTGCAGACCCGTGGCTCTTGAACACCAAACCCTGCAAACCCAACAACGCTGCACCGTTGTGGCGCCGGTGATCCACCAGCTTTTTGAAGCCAGATAACGCTGGATAAGCGACGATACCTGCAATTAATGTGTAAATGTTGCGAGAAAAGCTTTTTTTCAAAAACTCAGAAATCATGGCTGCCAAGCCCTCACTGGCTTTGAGCGCCACGTTGCCCACGAATCCGTCGCACACCACAATGTCCGTGGTGCCTTTGAAAATATCGTTACCTTCGACATTCCCGTAAAAATTCAAATCACCGGAATTGGCAGCAGATCGCAACAATTCGCTGGTTTTTTTTATGTTTTCGTTACCTTTAATGGCTTCTTCGCCAATATTCAACAAACCAACGCTTGGCTTAGAGATGCCTGTCAACACCGACAGCAGTGCTGAACCCATCAACGCGAACTGCAGCAAATGCTCGGGCGTGGAGTCGACATTGGCACCCAAATCGAGCATGGTGGTACCGCCGCCTTTGGCATTGGGCATTTGTCCAGCAATGGCGGGACGGTCGATGCCATCCAAGGTTTTGAGCACATAGCGGGCAATCGCCATCAATGCACCGGTGTTACCAGCAGAAACTGCGGCATCGGCATGCCCATCGCGAACTTGCTCGATGGCCACGCGCATAGAAGAGTCTTTTTTGCGGCGCAATGCCACTTCAACCGGGTCGTCCATTTCGACAACCTCGCTGGCCGCAACCACGGCAGCTCGGGCATGGGAAAAATGGGACAGGTCTTTCGCCAAACCCACCAGCAAGAGTTTTGCGTCGGGGTTGCGGTCTAAAAATAATCGGCAAGCTGGCAAAGTGACCTTGGGACCGTGGTCACCGCCCATACAGTCAACAACCAGCGTCACCATTGCAGTTCTTTAGGGATCAAAAACACGGGTGCCACCAAGCAAAAGGCCCGCAACAGAATCACTGTGACGGGCCTGGATGGTGAAGCAATGTCAGGCTTCAGACTTGGTTTTCAGCACTTTTCGTCCGCGGTAAAAACCGGTCGGGCTGATGTGGTGGCGCAAATGCACTTCGCCGGTGGTCGGTTCCACCGCCAAGCCGGGGACGTTCAACGCATTGTGTGAACGGTGCATGCCTCTTTTGGAGGGGGATTTTTTGTTTTGTTGGACAGCCATGGCAGGCTCCTGAATATCGTTGGTTCAAATGGATGACCCCATCGAGGGAATTGCCCCTGGGCCAAAGAATCGAAGATTATAGCCTTAAGCGCTATGCGGGCCCGGACTCACGTTTTGGGCAGCTTCAAGCCCGCCAGCGCTGCAAAAGGATGCGGCAAATCGTCGCCCAAAGCATTGCTGGGCGGGGGTTGGCAACTGCCGTGGCTGATGATCAGCGGCAAGGCCAGCAACAGTTCGTCCTCCAACAGGTTCAAGGCATCGAATTCACTGGACATGGCCAGCAAATCCTCTTCGCAAGCGTCGTCTTCGGCCAAAGCCGTGGCCTCGTCGGCCACAAAACGGAACCAGCGATCGACAGCCAAAGGCACGGCCATGGGTTCGAGACAACGCTGACAGCGCTGCGTCAACGACAACGCAGCTTGCAGATGCAGCCAATTTTGTGCGCTGGGCCCGTTACCGCGGGACTGACCCAGCAGCGACCATTCGCAAACCACTCCGGGGGCCAACGCCACATCGCTTTCGCACAAGGCTTGCACGCGGGGCAAACTGCCCAAGGCCGTTTGCCAGCGGAACGGCGCAGCCAATTCGATAAATCGCGGCATGTCCAAGGCGCTGATATTCCAATCGTTTGTCATGCGGGCAGTGTAAGAGAATGGGTTGCATGAGCACGACCCATCTTCACCGCCGCCTGATCTTGGGGTCCACCTCGGTCTACCGACGCGAGTTGCTGCAGCGATTGCGCTTGCCGTTTGAAGTGGTCGCCCCACAGGTCGATGAAACCCCATTGGCCGGAGAGAGTCCGCACGTTTTGGCGCAGCGACTGGCCATGGCCAAAGCGCGAGCAGTGGCTGAATTACACCCACAAGCGGTGGTGATCGGGTCGGACCAAGTGGCCGATTTGGACGGCGAACCTTTGGGCAAGCCGGGCAACCATGCGCGGGCTGTTTTGCAATTACAACGCATGCAGGGGCGCACCGTGGTGTTCCAAACCGCGGTGGCAGTGGTGTGTTTAGAAGCCGATTTTGCCCAGCATGCGCTGTCACCAGTGAAGGTGCGGTTTAGGCGTTTGAGTGACCAAGCCATCGAAACCTATTTGCAGGCTGAACAACCTTACGATTGCGCTGGCAGCGCCAAGAGCGAAGGACTGGGCATCGCGCTGTTGGAGAGCATTGACAACGAAGATCCCAGCGCATTGGTCGGATTGCCCTTGATACATACCTGCCGCTTGCTTCGCGCGGCGGGCATCCCTTTGCTGGACTGAGCAGGATGTCAACGGCCAACCGCAGCTTGGGACGTTTGTTTTTGGTGCCCGCGCCGCTGGATTTCATGTGCGAAACGCAGGTGCCGTTGTCGCATGTCATGCCCTTGCACACCTTGCAAATGGCTTCCCTGTTGTCGCACTGGGTGTGCGAGAACGCGAAATCTACACGCGCATTGCTCAAACGCATTGATGCGGTGTGTCCGTTGAAAACCCCATTGCAATCTCAACAGCTGGTGGAATTGCCCAGACTGGTTCACAAAAAAGGCGACCATGCGGCCGGTGTTGACACCAGTGGCTTGCTGGCAAGCGCGTTGGCCGGCCACGACATGGGTTTGGTGAGCGAGGCGGGCATGCCGGCCGTGGCCGATCCGGGCTCTTCGCTGGTGCGCGCAGCGCATGACGCGGGCATTGAAGTCATTCCGTTGGTGGGCCCGTCGTCTTTGTTGCTGGCCTTGTCTGCGAGTGGCTTGAATGGTCAGCAATTTGCATTTGTAGGTTACTTGCCGCAAGACACTGCAGAACGTGCCCAACGCATACAAACACTTGAAAAACATGCGCTCAAAACAGGTGAAACACAACTGTGCATTGAAACGCCTTACCGCAACCAAGCGCTGTGGTTGGCCTTGCTCGGCCATTTACAAGCCCACACCCGCTTGAGCCGCAGCAGCAACCTGAGCTTGCCGCAAATGCACACTGTCAGCAGGCGCGTGGCTGACTGGCGAAAAAACCCCGGTGAACTCGACAAACACACACCCGTGGTGTTTGCCTTTGGCCCCTAAAAGCCACTCAACGGATGTGCGGCATCCAATGCAGCGAGGTTTTCACCATGGCCTCGCCCATGGCCGCACCAAAGCGCTTGGCCAAACGTTCAGCCACGTTGTCTTGTCGGGTGTAGTCCACGATGTCTTCTGCTTTCACCACATCGCGCGCCACGGTATCCAAGGTGCCATAACCATCGGCCAAGCCGAGTTCAATGGCTTGCTGGCCACTCCAAAACAGGCCACTGAATATGTCCGGCGTTTCTTTCAACCGGTCGCCACGTCCTTCGCGCACCACGGCAATGAATTGCTTGTGAATTTGGTCCAGCAATTGTTGGGCATGCGCTTTTTGGGCTTTGGTGGGGTTGCTGAACGGGTCTAAAAACCCTTTGTTTTCGCCGGCCGTCATGAGGCGGCGCTCGACGCCGAGCTTGTCCATCAGGCCGGTGAAGCCGAAGCCGTCCATCAGCACGCCGATGCTGCCGACGATGCTGGCCTTGTCCACAAAAATTTTGTCAGACGCGGCGGCGATGTAATAGGCCGCAGAAGCACAGGTTTCTTCAACCACCACATACACAGGCTTTTGGTGCAACGCTTTTAAACGCTTGATTTCGTCATTGATCATGCCGGCTTGCACGGGGCTGCCACCGGGCGAATTGATCAGCAAAACCACCGCTTGTGCACCCTCATCTTCAAACGCTTGGCGCATGGAATCGATGATCCATTCGGCATTGGCGTTGGTATCGGCATCGATTTCACCTTTGATTTCAATCAATGCAGTGTGCGAAGCTGGGTGCGCCGTGTTCGCGGCATTTTTGCCGTGGTGAAAGGAAAACCACATCACCCCCAAGACCAACAATATCCAAAACAAACGAAAGCCAATGCGCCAGCGACGGGCTGCGCGTTGCTCGTTGATTTGCGCCATCACCAAGCGCTCCAAGGTCTCGCGCTCCCAATGGTTGTTTTTTTCTGGGGCAGCCGCGTTGGCCGCAGACGCAGCCACCGTGGTTGTTTCGCCCGCTTGCTGCGCGGGGGGCGTTTGTTCTTCTTGCATGTTCAAAATTCCAAAGGCTTGAGGTTGTAAGCAGTATGCCAGTGCACCACGCCCTGGCTTTCACTCAGGTTAATTTTCACCAGGCCGCCCCGACAAGGCCCGCCAACGCATTCGCCGGTTTGTGGTGAATAGGTGGCGCCGTGGGTGGCGCAAAGCAACCAACGCCCCTCGGTGTCAAAAAACCGGTCGGGCTGAAAATCCATTTCCATGGCCACATGGGTACAGCGGTTCAGATAAGCCTGCACTTGGCCCTCAAACCGTACGGCAAAAGCGCGGCAGGTCTGGCCCGCATACACCACATCAAATGGCACGGCCAAACCACTGTCTTGCAGGTCTTGGCTGCTGCACAATGGAATGGCTTGTTCATCCATGTTCGGTCAGCCAATCATGCAACTCGGGCACGGTGTGCGCCACGGTCAGCGGTTGCCAGCGGCCAAAGTCCGAAGTGCCGTGCGCCCCATAACTCACCGCCACGCTGGCGCACCCGGCTTTGTGTGCCATCTCCAAATCATGGGTGGTGTCACCAATCATCAAAGTGCGCTCAGGTGCCACACCGAATTCGGCCATCAATTCGTGCAGCATGCGTGGATGGGGTTTGCCTGCGGTTTCGTCGGCAGTGCGCGATCCATCGAACATGCCTCGCAATTCGACCTGCTGCAACGCGTCGTCCAAGCCTTTGCGGCTTTTGCCCGTGGCCACGGTGAGGATGTGTTGCTTATCGCGCAAGGCTTGCAGCATCGGCAAAATCCCTTCGAACAACGACAAATCATGGTGGTGCTTGGCATAGTGGTGCCGATAGCGTTCGCCAAGCAGGGGGTATTTGTCTTTGGGCACATCCGGTGCGGCATGTGCCAGTGCAGGCATCAACGCCATGCCAATCACATAAGCGGCTTGTTCATCGCTGGGACGCTGCCCGCCGACATCGACAACCGCCGCTTGGATACAGCGAACAATGATGCGGGTGGAGTCGTAGAGCGTGCCGTCCCAGTCAAAAGCGATCAAATCAAATCGGCGTGGGCGCAGGGGGTTGGACATGGTCTATGAAGTGTTGGAGTTCCTGTGGCAAGCCAGCCTCAACGGTTTCGCTGCGCCCAGTCTGGGGATGCACGAACTGTAACCGCCAAGCGTGCAAAAACATGCGTTTGATGCCTTGGGCGGCCAACCGTTTATTCAACTCAAAGTCACCGTATTTGTCGTCACCGATGATGGGATAGCCTTGGCTGGCCAAGTGCACGCGAATTTGGTGGGTGCGCCCGGTTTTGATGGTGACTTCCAGCAAGCTGTAGTCTCCCACCAGTCGCGACACCCGCACCAAGGTGATGGCGCGCTGGGCGTTGGCGTCGTCCTTGGCAGCAATGCGCACACGCCGCTCGCCTTCGCCGGTGCCGTTGGCAACCAAATAACGCTGCAACGGCAAGTCGATCACTTTTTTGTTCGATGGCCATTGCCCTTTGACCATGGCCAGGTAGGTTTTCCCGGTTTCGCGGTCGCGGAACTGGTCTTGCAAACGGGTGAGCGCACTGCGTTTTTTGGCCACCAGCAACACGCCCGAGGTATCGCGGTCGAGCCGGTGCACCAGTTCCAACATGCGCGCGCCGGGGCGCGCTTGCCGCAGTTGCTCAATCACACCAAAACTCACGCCGCTGCCACCGTGCACCGCCACACCAGCCGGTTTGTCGATGGCCATCATTTGCTCGTCTTCCAT
>JALRAA010000005.1 GCA_023262645.1 Burkholderiaceae bacterium | reverse complement strand
TGTTATCGAAATGTCGCGTCGCGTTTTGTTACAAAAAATGCGCAAGCGTGATGTCATGAATAACCCCGACACCGTCAAACAATTTTTACAACTGCAAATGGGCGCGTATCCTCAAGAGGTGTTCGCCGTGGTGTTCATGGACGCACAATATCGCTTGCTGAGTTTTCAGGAAATGTTCAAAGGCACCCTCAATCAAACCTCGGTCTACCCACGCGAAGTGGTCAAGCTCGCGCTTGAGCAAGGTGCGGCTGCGGTCATCTTGGCGCATAACCACCCCAGCGGCGATGTCCGACCTTCTGCCGCAGACAGCACACTCACACGCACATTGCAAACTGCGTTGTCCATGGTGGATGTCAAGGTGTTAGACCACATCATTGTGGGCCCGGGTATCCATTGGTCCATGGCGGAGCGCAGCCCATGGTGAAAGCACGCAGCCTGCAAGACTTGGGGGCCATCAAACAAACACTCAGCCAACAAGCCGAACTAGCAGCCGCCAAGGCTGCCGAAAAAGAGGCGGCAGAACGCCGCGCCAAAGCCGAAAAAAACCTGTTTCAACGCGCGGTCGGTCCGGTCAAACCGCTGGCCTCTCAACCCCGTGTTGAGTTGAGCGGCACGCCCGCACCCCCCAAAGCCTTTCAACAAAAGCGTGACGACGACCGTGTGTTGCGCGAAAGCCTGAGCGATGATTTTGATGTCAGCACATTGCTCGATACCGACGATGAGCTCAGCTACAGGCGCAGTGGCATTGGCACCGACGTCACCCAAAAGTTACGCAAAGGTCATTGGAGCCTGCAAGGCCAAATCGATTTACACGGTTTGCGTTCAGACGAGGCGCGTGAAGCCTTGGGCCAATTCATCCGAGATGCACACAAACGCGGCTGGCGCTGTGTGCGGGTGGTGCACGGTAAGGGTTTGGGTTCGCCGGGCAAAACCCCGGTGCTCAAATCCAAGGTACAACGATGGCTGGTGCAAAAAAACGAAGTGCTGGCGTTTGTGCAAGCCAAGGCTTCAGAGGGTGGCGCAGGTGCGTTGGTGGTGTTGCTCAGCTGACCCACATTTCACACAACAGCTTATTCAGCAGCCATGCGCAAGGTCTGCACCACCGGACGGCGCAACACTTCGCGCAAGCCCCACCATCCCGCGCCCCAAGCCAGCAACGCACCGCCTGCCATGCCCACAGCCAATACCCAAGGCGACGCCTGCCAATTGAACTCAAACACCAACCAAGCCAACGCCCAACCCATGGCTGACGCGACCAATGCAGCCAACGCGCCAGACAACGCACCCACTCCCAGCAGTTCGGCGGTTTGTACCTGCCGCAACAATCGGTTGCCAGCGCCCAAGGCACGCAATACGGCGTATTCGCGGGCGCGTTCTTCTCGGGTTGCGGTGACCGTGGCAAACAACACCACCAAACCCGCTGCGAGTGTGAAGCCAAACAAAAATTCCACCGCGCCGATCACTTGGCCCAGCACCTTTTGTACCTGATTGATGGTGGCGCCCATGTCGACATTGGTGACGTTGGGAAACTGGTTGACCAATTCGTTGTCAAAGCCTTTGCGTGAAGGAGCGCGGTAAGCCGCGATATAGGTCATGGGCAAATCCGGCATGCTCGACACTGGGTACAACGCAAAGAAATTGGCACGCATCGAGGTCCAATCGACCCGTCGCAAAGAGGTGATACGGGCTGTGAATGCCTGACCCGCCATGTCAAACACCAATTCATCGCCCAACTTCAAACGCAAGCTTTTGGCGATACCCTCTTCCATGCTGATGGCATGGGCTTCTTCGGGCACCCACGCGCCTTGCACGATTTGGTTGTGAGAAGGCGCTCTGGCGGTGTGCGACATATTGAACTCGCGCTCCACCAACCGCTGAGCCCGTTCATCGGTGAAATCTTCCGGGCGCACAGCTTTGCCATTGATTTGCACCAACCGGCCCCTGATCATCGGGTACCAATCTCTTTTCGCCACCCCTTCTTGGTCCAAGCGCGACAAAAAAGCCTTGGCCTGATCTGGATGTATGTTGATGACAAAACGGTTGGGTGCATCTGCGGGAGTGGCATTGCGCCAGCTGTCCACCAAATCGGTTCGCAACAACACCAACAACATCAATGCGAGCAAACCGACCGACAAGGAACTGATTTGCACCACGGTATAGCCGGGACGGGCGCTGATTTGACGGGTCGCCATGCGCAACCACGCGGGCACTTGTTGCCAATTGACGGTTTGACGCAAGCCCCACACAGCCAGCCATGCCAGTCCGGCAAACACCAGCGCCGCTGCTGCAAAACCGCCCACCACCATCAGCCCCAGCCAAGTGTCACGGCTGGCGTTCAATAACAACGCGCCAAAACCCGACAAGCCCAACACAAACACACCGAGCGACGCCGGTTTTAAAGGCCCCATGTCACGGCGAATCACGCGCAACGCAGGCACCTGTGCCAATTGCAAGATGGGCGGCAAGCCAAAAGCCAGCAACAACGTGAAGCCTGCCCCCAGGCCCTGCCACACCGGTTGCCAACCAGCCGAGGGCAAATCGGTGTCGACCAAGCCGACCAACAACTGCACAAATATCTGGTGCAACCCAAACCCCATGGCCAAACCAAATCCGCTGGCCAACAACCCGGCGGTGAAAAACTCGCCCAAGTACACCCTCAAAATGTCCTGCTGGCTTTGCCCCAACACGCGCAGCATCGCGCAATCGTCCAAATGCCCCGCAGCAAAAGAACGGGCCGCCAGCGCCACCGCCACGGCACTGAGCAAAGCCGCCAGCAAAGCCACCAAATGCAAGAATTTTTCCGCCCGATCCAGGGTTTGACGCATTTCCGGGCGACCGGCCTCTAGCGTTTCCAAGCGCGTGCCCCGCACGTCGGCTTGCTTGACATAGGTTTGCGCCCAAGCGGTGAACTCGGCGACCTGCCGGGTGTTGCCCGCAACCGCCAACCGCCAATTGATGCGGCTGGCGGGTTGCACCAAGCCGGTGGCGGCCAAATCCGCTTGGTTCATCATGATGCGCGGCGCAAAATTCATGAAACCAGCGCCCCGATCGGGCTCTGATACCAGCACTTTTGAAATACGAAGCGTGCGCTCACCTAACGAAATAGTGCCTCCAGGCTTGATTTCCAGCGCTTCCAAAATCGCGGGTTCAACCCAAACCTCGCCAGCGCGGGGAACCTCGCGGGTAGGCACCGATGGCCGGTCATAAACGGTTTCGTTGGTCAATTCTGGGGCCAAACTCGGTTTGACCACAGGCGAGTCCAGATCGGGCAACACCTGCAATTGACCCCGCAGCGGATAGCCCTCCGTCACCACTTTGAGCGCCACCAACCGGCTTTGCCCTTCCAAGGCAGAACCGCTGCGCGCCATGGTGGGGAACGTCAAGGTCACCACCGAACGCAGTCCAAACCCGTGTACTTTGTCTGTCACTTCTGGGGAGAAAGCATGGTCGCTGACCAACACCGCGTCTCCCCCCAGCAGCTGTCTGGCATCGCGTTGCAAACCGGCTTCAATCCGATCGGCCAAAAATCCGACCGACGAAAGTGCAGCCACCCCCAAACTGACCGCCACGAACAACAGGCGCAACTCGCCCGCCCGGGCATCGCGCCAAAGCGCCTTGCCAACCATGCGAAGTAATTTCAAAGTGATGCGCTCCAGCGGTCGTCCCAGCCGTGTTCGGCCTGTTCCAATTCACGGCGGTCGCGTTTGGTGGGCCTGCCGTGGGCAATGCTCAACGCGGGTTCGCGCGCAAAGCGCCGTTGTTGGCTGTGCAATTCACGGGCTTGCAGACTTTCCGGGGTTTCGGCATACAGCAGTTGTGCCACCGGAGCAGAACCGCGCACACCACTGACAGCCAGCACTTGCACGGTTCGGGTCAGACCGTCGCGGCGCAAGGACACCATTTCACCGGCTTTGACTTCCCGCGCCGGCTTGACCACCTGGCCGTTGACGGCGATCCGCCCCTTGTTGATTTCATCGGTAGCCAAAGAGCGGGTTTTGTAAAAACGCGCCGCCCACAGCCATTTGTCGATTCGAATTTTGTCCATTGCTGCCATTTTGACCGTTTTGCCCGCTTGACCGTGGCCTGTACAAGTCAAACCCTTGGCTGGCTGGTAAATAGCAGAAAAACAACATAGAGCTTTCTTGCAAATTTGACATAACCAACAAAAAAGCTAATATCGACACCCCCTTAGGAAATTAACCTCTATTGATTTCTTGGGTTGTCGAGCGGAAGAATTTCAACCTAGCGTGCATCGGAGCATCAAGATGGCATTCAAGATTTTGGTCACCAGTCAAAAAGGTGGTGTGGGTAAAAGCACCTTGTCTGCGAATTTGGTGGCTTACCTGAGCCGCAGCCTGCATCTTCCTGTCACCTTGATCGATTGGGATCCCCACGGTTCTTCCAGCAACTGGCTCAAACAAGCGCCGCCTGTCGGTGCGGTGATTCAACACTTGGCGCTGCCGGTTGACCAAGGTGGTAACCGTCCCATTTTTGAGGCGCGCCTGCAAATGCGACGCGCTGCCAGCGAGTGCGATATTTTGGTCTGCGATCTGACTTGGTCAGACTCCTTGGCGGGCGAATTGATGTTCGAGTTCGACATGGTGTTGGTGCCCACCTCTGTCTCAGAAATTGAATTGGCCGCCACGTCTGGTTTTCTCAGCCGCCACCGTTGGGTGTTCGATTCCGCTGCGGCTCGCCGTCCCATGTTGGTGGTCTGCCCGACCCGCGTGCTCAACGAACAGCTCAATTCAGATGTGTTCACCAAGCAACGCTTTCCCGTCAGCTTCATGCTGGCACCGCCCATTTTGGAAGCGCAAAGTGCGCGCGATTTGTTCGAACGCGGCTATTTGATGGACGCACGCGATATCGGTGGCGAATCGTTCCGTGAATTTGGCGAAGCCATTTGCGCCGCCCGCGAAATTCGCATGGCCCAAGCACAGCAGCCACGCACCACGCCGGTCAAGCTCACTGCCAAAGACACGGGCAGCCACCGCGTACCGCTGACACCCAGCAAAGCCAGTGTGCTCGACAGCATTCCCAACTCGTCCCAGTATTCGGTGCTGGGCAGATACCGCCAGCGCAAGATCGCCGAAGAAGCCGAAGAGGCCACCAACACGCGTTCATTGGCACAAATGGGCATTCCTGAATTTCTCAAACGCTTGGCTCGCGGCAGCTCTGCCAAGCTGTAAACACTCACCATGGCACAAGAGAAATTTCTCGCCTTCAAAGGCCTCAAGCAATACGACCCAGGCATGGGCTGGGCGTCGGTGCACAATTTTGCGGAACCCCCAGACACCTCACAGGGCAAAGCGCCGACCACTCCAGTTCACACAGAAGACCCAGTGAGCACGGAAAGCGGTTTGCAAGCGGCCTTGGACAGTGCACGCATGGAAGCGGCCCACAGCGCCGCCGAGGTGTTGCACGACCCCTTGCTCGGCGAATTGTTTGAACAATTGCACCAGCCGCCCAAAGACGAATTGGCACAGAGCTGGAAATTGATTGCACAAAGCGTCAATTTGCTGAGCCAGCGCATGGCGCAACAACGCGAGTTGCGCGAGCACATGAACAAGCTTGAACAAGAGTTAGACCTGCTTCGTCAAAACATATTGCACGACCTGAAAGAAATTCAGCGCGCTTCAGACAGCCAACTGTCGATGGCGCGTTTACGTGCTGAGGTATCCTCATTGGCACAAGCGCGTCTGTCTTCCAGATTGCGTCAGACACACACCTGACCCGTTGAGGTCAGGGCAGCAGGAGGTTTCTTCAGTGCTTGATCTCAACCAAATACGCTACCCGGTTCGATACACCACTTTTTTCATTGCACTCGGCGGTTTGTGCTTCAGTGCATTGGTGGTGCTGGCCTCGGGCCAAGGTTGGATCATGTTGCTGCTGTTCGCCGCGCTGTCAGCGGTTGGCGTGCACGACTTGCTGCAAACCCACCATGCGATTTTGCGCAACTACCCGATTCTCGGACACATGCGATTTCTGCTGGAATTTATCCGGCCCGAAATTCGCCAGTACTTCATTGAAAACGAAACCGAGGCCACACCTTTCTCGCGGGCGCAACGCAGTTTGGTGTACGCGCGTGCCAAAGGTCAATCCGATAAACGACCGTTTGGCACCCAACTCGATGTTGATCAAGCAGGTTTCGAATGGCTAACGCATTCGATGGCACCGTCCACGATTACCCATCATCCATTTCGTACCACCGTTGGCAACTCGGCATGCAGCCAGCCCTACGACATCAGCTTGTTCAACATCTCTGCCATGAGCTTTGGTGCACTCAGTGCCAACGCCATCATGGCATTGAACCAAGGCGCCAAAATGGGCGGCTTCGCCCACGACACTGGCGAAGGCTCGATATCGCGCTACCACCGCATACATGGCGGTGATCTGATTTGGGAAATCGGTTCAGGTTACTTTGGTTGTCGCGATGACCAAGGCCGATTCAGCCCAGAGCGTTTCGTGGCGCAAGCCCGTGAACCGCAGGTGCGCATGATTGAAATCAAACTCAGCCAAGGTGCCAAGCCTGGGCACGGTGGCGTGTTGCCCGCAGCCAAAGTCACGCCTGAGATTGCCGAAGCCCGTGGTGTGCCGTTGGGTGCAGATTGCGTGTCTCCCGCTGCCCACAGCAGTTTTTCGACACCCACCGAATTGCTGGAGTTCATGCAAAGTTTGCGCGAGCTGAGCCAAAACAAACCGGTGGGTTTCAAGTTGTGTATCGGTCATCCCTGGGAATGGTTTGGCATTGCCAAGGCCATGCTGGAGACCCGCATACTGCCCGACTTCATCGTGGTGGACGGTGCCGAAGGCGGCACAGGCGCGGCACCTCTAGAGTTTTCTGACCATATGGGCATGCCCTTGAAAGAAGGTTTGCGTTTGGTGCACAACACCTTGGTGGGCATTGGCATGCGCGAGCATGTGAAATTGGGCGCGAGTGGAAAAATCATCAGCAGTTTTGATCTGGCGCGCACCTTGGCATTGGGTGCTGACTGGTGTAACAGCGCACGCGGTTTCATGTTTGCGCTGGGGTGTATCCAAGCGCAAACCTGTCACACCGGCAACTGCCCCACCGGTGTCACCACACAAGACCCGCAAAGGCAAATGGCGTTGGTCGTACCCAGCAAAGCAGAGCGGGTCAAAAACTTCCACCAAAACACCTTGGAGTCGTTCAAAGAATTGCTACAAGCCGCTGGTTTGACGTCGCCAGATCAGCTCAAGGCCCACCATTTTTTCCACCGCATCAGCCCCACCGAAACCCAAACCTTGGCGCAGATGTACCCGTCACTGAGCAACGGCGCATTGCTGAAAGACACGGTGGGCAAATTGCCAGAGCCTTTCAAAACCTATTGGGGAAAAGCCAGCGCCGAGAGTTTCCACTGGCAATAAGCCACTGAATCTTCTCGTCAGTTTTCGCTGCCTGGGCGCGGAAAAATCACCCGGTCTTCTTTGGGCGCAGCAGCGCGTGGCGGTAATGCAGGTGCTTGGGCAGCTGCGCGAGCCGCTTCAGCCGCTTTGGCTTCTGCTGCAGCACGTGCGCGGGCTTCGGCTGCCGCTTTGGCTTCCGCCGCGGCTCTGGCTTCGTTGGCGGCTTTGATTTCAGCCTGCGCTTTTGCTTCGGCCGCTGCTTTGGCCTCAGCAGCCGCTTTTGCTTCGGCCGCTTTGTTGTCTACCGGTTTGGGAGCAGGTGCGGGCTTAGGCATGACCAACGGTTTGTCCAAGGGTTTTTCGCGTTCACGCTCACGCTCTTTGGCTGCGGCTTTGAGTGCAGCGGCGGTTGCAGCCGCATTCGCTGCCTCCAGGTCTTTTTTCAATTTCTGGATTTCTGCGATCACTTCTTTTTGGTTGTTCACCACAGGCGCGGCCGCAGGAGCGGGTTTGTTGGCAAGCGCTTGAACTTTGGCATCCAAGGCTTGGATATTTTTTTGCAAATCCTTGAGCTTGGCGTCAAGGTTTTTGTCGGTCAATCCATTGACTTGCCCGGCGATTTGGTCGGGCATCTTGACGAACACTTTGTCCAGCGCTTCCATTTTTTCTTGGAATTTTTCATCCAATTTAATTTGGCGCTCTTCCATGCTGTCGAGCTTTTCGGTGGTGTCTCCCAGACCCCGTGTGGCGTCACCGAAAGTGGCCAATGTGGCATCAAGTTCGACCACGCGTTTTCCCACAGCCAATGACAAGCTGTCGAGTTGCCGGATGTTTTGCTGCAAACGGGTAGAGATGGCGAAAAACGTACCGACAGCAATGATCAAGAAACTCAACAATCCGATCAAGATGATGCGGGAATGCAGGATATTTTTGGACGTTAAATCGGTGACGGTTTTCATCACGCCACGCATTTCGTGGCTGATGTTGGCAGCCACTTCGGCCGAGCGGGTGGACACCTCTGCCGAGCTCAATACAACCGTGGTCAGCTCTTCAATTTGACGCGCCACTTCAGAGCCGTCGAGAGCTTGTGCTTCCAGTTGCTCTAAGCCAATAGCGAGTGTTTCAGTGGGCTCCTCTACTTCGGGAGCGTGCGACTCATGCGCTTCTTCTTCCGAGTGCACAGGCATATCGGGCAAGAAGTCGCCGTCATCTGCGGCTTCTGCTTGTTTCGAATTTTGCGCCATGTTGGGTGTCCTCTGGAAGTCTTATCGGGTGGATTTTTTGCGTTCCAACTTATCCAATTCGACATGCACCAAGGCGATGTCTTCAGTCAGTTTTTGGATGCGAGGCTGGAAATGCTCTTCCCATTGATCGGAGGAAGTCAGGCCAACTTGAGCCTTGTGGGAGTTGAGCGCATGGGTGTTGGACGGCTGAATCACCACCACGTCCACGGGCAAATCGGGCGCAGCGACCAGCGCCCTGCTGGCCTCTGCCAATTGAGGCTGCTCTTCTTCGTGCAAATCGGGTGCTGCCAACTCACCGCCACTGTTGCGGTGCAATTCTGGGTCATGCAATTCGGTGGTGGACATCGCCGCCAAGCTGTGCGGATCGGAATGAACCGGCGAAGGCAACGAGTGGTTTGGGGGGGCGTCCGGCGTATTTGCCTGCGCACGAGCCACCAACTCGCCTTCTGGCAACGGGTCATCTGAGATGGCGGGGTTTTGATTCATTGGTCACTCCATCTGTTTAATTCGACCTTGAACACCACTTCTTGATCTTTGGAGAGGATATTAATCCTGAAACTGTGCTTGCAGCGATTTGGCGGTTCTCAGCCACGCCTTGGCCAAAGGCGGGTTTTCTTTCATCAATGTTTGCGCTTGGGCCTTGTCGGCATAAGGCCCTGTCACCAAAATGTAGTAAGGCTTGCTGCCTTTGCGCTGCGTGTAGAGCACTTGACCCGATTTGAAACCCAACGAGGTGGATTGAAATTGGCGAGCTTCGCTCAGGCTGTCGAATGCGCCGTGCTGCATCACCCAGGCATTGGGGTCGAGTTGTGCCACCCAACTGGGGTTGTCTGCTTCGGTGGCTTTGTCGGTTTTACTGGCAGATTTTTTGTCGGCAGCTTTTTTGTCAACCGCGCTCTTCTCCTCCGGCCTCTTCTCTACGGGCGGCTTCTCAGCAGGCTTTTTTTCTTCAGGCTTTTTTTCTTCAGGTTTTTTAGGGGTCTCAACCACCGGTGCAGCAGGCTCCGGCTTGGCCTTGGCAGGTTCAGTCACAGGCGGGGTTGTAGCGGTTGGCGCAGTGGGCTCTGGGTTGGTGGGCGTGACCAATTCTTCTTTGTCAGGGCTCAGGGCTTCTGCCGGTTTCACCACAGGGGTGCTGCTCGAAGACATGGACACCGATGGTGGCGGTGGCGCGGGTACCGACGGGGGCACGGCAGCTTCAGGCGTCTGCGCCAGCGGTTTGGCACCCGACAAATACGCCCGCATGCCTTGCCACTCTTCCAACACACGGTCTTTGTAAATGGTGCCAAAGGTCGCCAACGAAACCAGCAACACCAACAAAGCCACCCACGCCCAGGTACCGGTGCGTTGAGAAGCGGCCGCGTTGGCTTCCCATGATTTCGCCAGTTCTTCACCCGAAGGATATTCGGTGAGTGCCACAGGCTCGCCAAGCTCCGGGTCTTTCAGGCCATCCACGCTTGGCACCGAAGCAGATGGGCGATCCGATAAATCCAAAGGGGGAGCAGGCACGGGGGGCAAGTCAGCCACCTGCGAAGACGCCAAAGCGGCGGTGGATGTTTTTTCACTGGCCACCTGCTTGGCGCCGGGCCAATCACCCAAGGTTTCTAAACGTGCGGCTTTGGCAGGCGCAGGTGTTTGCGACTCCAACACCCATTGCAATAAATTTTTTCCAAATGCAGAAAGTTTTTTGTCGTAGGCGCTGCGGCTGTTGACCAACAAAATCACATTGATGTTGCTGGCAGGAAAACCATTGACCAAGCGAGCCAGCAATTGCAATTCAAAATCTTGAATGCCGTGCGTGTCGGGAAAAATCATGTAACGCTTGGGCGCAGATTGGTTGGTTTTGTCCAGCGCTTGGTCCACGGTCAAGCTGGAGAGAATTTCGTTGAAACGGTCTACCAAACGGTCGGAGTCTGCAGACGTCCATAGCTCCACATGGGGCTCGCCTTGCTGTCGCAAGTGTTGAAAGATGCGCTTGCCGTAATGGGTCAAAGCGGCTTCATCGTCACCCAAAATGGCCAAGTTCAAGCGGCCTTCGCGCAACGATTTGAGCAAAATTTCAAACCGGAGTTTGTCAGCTTGGCTTTGGTAGAAATCGCTCATGGTTGGGCCGCTGTCATGTCGTCATCACTGAAAGAGAAAACCATTTTCGTCATAGCGCATATTGTCAGGTATGCGCAACGTTGGTTTGACCATGCCACCAGAGTCTGCATAACTTTGGTTCAGGCTAAACACATAAGCAATCACCTGAGCCACGGCATGGTAGAGACCTTCATGAATGGGATGGTCCAGTTTGGTGGTGAAGTACAAGGCCCTGGCCAATTCCGGTGCTTCGAACAAATACACACCGGCTTCTTTGGCGCGTTCGCGAATGCGTTGTGCGAGCTCGTCTGTGCCTTTGGCCACCAATGTCGGTGCACCGTCAGAATTTGGGTCGTAGCTCAGAGCCACGGCAAAGTGCTGCGGGTTGGTGATCACCACATCGGCATCTTTGACTTTTTCCATCATCCGGCTGTTGGCCATTTCACGCTGACGACGGCGAATCGTAGCTTTGACCTCGGGGCGGCCTTCCGAGTTTTTCATTTCATCTTTGATTTCTTGACGGGTCATCTTCAAACGCTTGTTGGTTTGGTAATGCTGCAACGGCACATCGGCCAATGCGATCACGATCAGCCCCATGCTCATCCAAAAGCACGCATCCAAAATCATGTTGCCTGCGTGGTGAATCGCGGTACCCAAATCCATGCGGTTGATAGACACCAAGTCATCGATGTTGTTGGTCACCGACATCCACAAAATCACAGTGATCAATAAAAATTTGAGGATCGCTTTGCCCAGGTCAATCAGGGCCTTCATGCCAAACATGCGGCCCAAGCCTGCCAAGGGGTCCAGCTTGTTGAATTTGGGCGCGATCAATCCCAATGAAAACACCAATCCGCCACTCAGCACGGTGGAAAGCACAGCCACCACGGCGAGCAAAAACATCACGGGCAGTATCAAAAGGTAGCCGTCGATGACGGACTGAAAAAACAGGGCGGGCAACAACTCGGCCTTGTCCATGATCTTGCGGTCAAACTGCAATTGCGAAGAAAACAAATTGCCCAAGCGGTGGAACATGTAGTTGCCAGACAGGCTGAAAAACAAAGTGGCTGTGATCAAAATCGCCGCCGTGGGCAATTCGACAGAACGCGCCAGTTGCCCTTCCTCGCGGGCTTTGGTGAGCCGTTGCGCGGTGGGTTCTTCGGTCCGTTCGGCGGAATCGTCAGCCATCGCTTAGCCTCCCAGCAGCATGCCGCGCATCTGCCCGAATGTTTGCACCCACCACCAGCTCATGCGGTTGACGATGCTGGGAATGGCCAACCACATCACCACAAAACCCGACAACAAAATAGCCGGCAAGCCGACTGAAAAAATGTTCAAACTGGGTGCAGCGCGGGTGATGAAGCCCACCCCGATGTTGACGAACAGCAAGGTGATGACCACCGGCAATGAGATGAGCAATGCCGCCACAAACATCATGGCACCCCATGCGGTCATCTTGCCCAACAAGTCTTGTGTCATCAGCACTTTGCCAATGGGAAACAAAGTGAATGATTCCAACAACAAACCAAACACGATCAAATGTCCACCAATCGACAAGAACACCAGCGTGCCCAGAATGTTGAAGAACTGCGACATCACCGGCACACTGCCCATGGTGGGATCGACCATGGTCGCCATCGATAAACCCATGGAGCCCGATACCGCTTGACCCGCCAGCACAATCGCCGCCGTCGCCAATTGCATGATCATGGCCATGGCAAACCCAATGAACAACTGGTTGAATATTTCTTTGAGGCCGTCTGCGGTGACAGGGTCAATCCGCGGCACATCCAATTGCATGGACAAAAAAATGGTCAACACCAAACCAATCGCAATGCGAATGCGCAAATTGACCGCACGGATAGAAAAAATAGAAGAGAACGCCAAGAACGCTGAAATGCGAAGCATGGGCCACAACAGGGCGTAAAACCTGTCGAGCAAATTGAGCATTTCAATGTTCATGCGTATCAGCCAAACAGGCCGGGTATGCGACCGTAAAGCACTTTGGTGTAGTCCACCAAGGTGTTGATCATCCAACCGCCAAACACGGCAGCGGCAAGACCAATCGACAGCAATTTAGGGATAAAGCTCAGGGTTTGTTCGTTGATCGATGTGGCCGCTTGAAACACACCAATGATCAAACCCACCAGCAACGCCACGATCAGCATGGGCGCTGAAATCAGCATCGTCATCCACAAGGCTTGGCGCCCAAGATCTACCACCATGGCTGTGTCCATATCGCTACCTCATTTGAAAATAAAACTTGACGCCAACGAACCCATGATCAGGGTCCAACCATCCACCAGCACAAACAGCATCAACTTGAAAGGCATGGAAATGATCATGGGCGAGAGCATCATCATGCCCATGGACATCAGCACGCTGGCCACGATCAGGTCGATGACCACGAACGGGATGTAAATCATGAAGCCAATCATGAACGCGCTTTTGAGCTCTGAAGTCAAGAAAGCGGGTACCAATGTGGTGAACGGCACTTCAGCGGCGCTGGCCACTTCTTTGCGCTGCGCAATTTGCATGAACATGGCAATGTCGTCTTCACGCGTTTGCAGCGTCAAAAATTGCCGAATCGGGACTTCAGCTTTTGCCAAAGCTTTTTCGAAGGGCAAACTGCCATTCATGTAGGGTGCCACGGCATTGGTGTACACGTCATCAAACACCGGCGTCATGATGAAAAAGGTCAGAAACAAGGCCAAACCCACGAGCACAGTGTTGGGTGGCGTTTGGCCGGTGCCCAAGGCCTGGCGCAATATTGACAAGACGATGATCACCCGCACAAACGACGTCATCATCAACAACAACGACGGCAGCAAGGTGAGCACCGTCATCAAACCCAGCAATTGCAAAGTCAAGCTGTACTGTTGACCGCCCTTGCCCGAATTCACGGTGACCATGGGCAAGCCTTGAGACAAGGCCAAGTCAGGCAACCAAAGCATGCACAAGGCAAGCAAAGGCAGTATGAAGTGCTTAATTCGCATGGTTGACACCCGGTTCTGCGGACGAAGAAGTGTCTGCACGCCAAGCATGCAGGGTTTGTATGTCTGTGTTGTTGACCGACAAAAGCAAGCGTTGTTGGTCGACTTGCACCAACAACAGTTTGTGTCGAAGACCCATGGGATAGGCCTCTAGAATTTGAATGCGCCGTTGGTTGGCAGGGAGTAAAAAGCCCTTGTTGCGACGCGACAGCCACCACAAAGCAGCCGCCAACAGCAACAAGACGAATGTCATACTGAGAGAGTACTGAGCCCAGTCGTGGTTTGGCATGTCGTGCATTATCTATCGGGTAAGAGTCAAATATGAAATTAATTCGCAAAACATCCAAATCTCTTCTCTGCGCCCTCGGCCTTGTGGCCATCAACCTGTCTTGGGCCTCTGACTGGGTCAGTGTTGGCATGTCGGATGCTGCGGTTTACGGTATTGACCGCGCCTCTGTGGAAAAGGAGGGCCCTATTCGCCGAGTCTGGTCGATGTTGGACTACCGGCAACCGCAAAAAAACAGTTTGGGCAAAACTTATTGGTCCAGCCGCATGTTGATGGAAATCGACTGCCAGCAAAAATGGGGGCGCAGTCGCTCGCTGGCCATCTACAGCGGTGCGCATTTGAGCGGCGAGATGCTCACCAGCGAGGGCGTGATTGCCGATTGGCAACCGGTGCCCCCAAGCTCGCCCGTGTTCACCATCATGCGACATGTTTGTGAAAACTGATTTCGCTGACAAAACCCGCTGGGCCACTTGGATCAAAGACCTGGCCAACGCCGGCGGCACTGGCGGATTGAATTGGCATGTGCATGCCGCGCGCTCGTTGCAACGCTGGTTACCTACGCGCGAACACATCGCCTCTTTTTTGGCCAATATTCATCCCGAACAAAAACACCTGTTGCTGATCGGTTGCAGCGCGGGTTGGATGCTGCCCACCCCTTGGCTGAGCCGGTTTGAACGCATCGATGTCTATGACATTGACCCCTTGGTGCCTTTTTTGTTTGGCCTGCGGCATGGCCGTTCACTCCAAACGCAATCGGTGCAATTGCACTACCACCGCAGCGATGCGATTGCAGGCTTACCGGTTTTGTTGAAACAACACCCAGAGGCTTGTGTCTGGTTTGACAACGTGCTGGGGCAAGTGGGTGTGCGTTTGGGCGATGAGGAGATTGCCGAGCGACAACTTTCGCAATTGAAACATTTGCTTGCGGGGCGTGCTTGGGGCAGTTTGCACGACATGTATTCGGGCGGTACCGACGCTGACATGGCGTCGCCTGCGGTTGAATGCTGCCATTGGGTACGGATGGATGACGCCGCCGAGGAGTCGTCAAAAGTACAGGTCAACCAACAAACGTTTTTGCATCCTGAAGCCGCGCAATGGTTGCTCACACGTTTGAATGCCAAAGGGGTGTGGCACGACCACGCCACGCGCACCGTGTTTGCGCCGGGCACCCAAACCACACTGATTCCTTGGGCGTTCAAGCCGCACTATTGGCACTGGTTGCAAGCGGGTTGGGTCAAGCCTTGAGGTTGTAGAGGGTCAAGCCCAAGGTATCCATGTCTTTTTGATCGCGTTGGCGCTCCCATTTCTGCACGGCTTGCAAATCTTTTTCCTGCATGGTTTCCATCTTCATGCGCTGGTGCGTGGCTTGCAACAAAACCGCTTTGGCCTGTTCGAGTTCACGCAACGCCACTTTCAAATCGGCATCGACCTTGTCCACCAACGACTGCAATTGCAATAAAAACTGACGGCTGTTGGTGGCTTGCGCCATGGTTTGCAATTGTGATTGCGCAGCCAATGCACGCTGCTTGTAGTCTTCCAACAAATCGTTCATGCGCTGGCGACTTTGTTGCAAATCCAATACCTTGTTGCGTGCGCGAGCGCTCGCTGTTTGCGCGACTTCTTCTTCGTCTTTGGCTTTTTTGGTCAACACGGACCAGCAACTGCGGGGCTTCATGGATGAATCGCTTTCAGGTCGGGTTCAACAGCGCACGCAATTGGTCGCGTGTGCTTTCATAGTCTTGGCTGATGTGCATGTCTTGGCGCAAGAACGCAACGAGACGGTCATGCAGCCGTATGGCTTCATCCAACTCAGGGTTGGACCCGTGTTCATAAGCGCCCACTTGAACCAAGTCGACGTTTTGCTGATAGATGGACCACAGGCGGCGCAATTTGTTGGCCGACTTCAAATCTTCACTGCTGAGCAAGGACTGCATCAAACGCGAAATAGAACCTGTCAAATCAATCGCAGGGTAATGCGCAGAGTCCGCCAATTTGCGCGACAACATCACCTGTCCGTCCAGCGATGCGCGTGCAATGTCGACAATCGGGTCGGCAGCATCGTCACCTTCGGCCAGCACGGTATAGATGGCCGTGATGGAACCGTGGCCATGTCTGCCGACACCACCGCGCTCGATCAAATTGGGCAACAAACCAAACACCGATGGCGGATAACCTTTGGCCGTGGGGGGTTCACCGATGGCCAAACCGATTTCACGCTGTGCGTGCGCCACGCGGGTCAAACTGTCGCACAGCATCAACACGTCTTTGCCTTGGTCACGGAAATATTCGGCGATCACGTGTGTCAAATGCGTGGCTTTGAGACGCAACACTGGCGACACGTTTGCAGGGGCTGCCACCACCACCGACTTGGCCAAGCCTTCTTCACCCAAAGATTCTTGGATAAACGCTTGCACTTCTCGGCCACGCTCACCGATCAAACCAATCACCACCACGTCGGCTTTGGTGAACCGTGTGAGCATGCCCAGCAACACACTTTTGCCCACGCCTGAGCCAGCGATCAAACCCAAACGTTGGCCACGACCCAAGGTCAACACACCGTTGATGGCTTTGACACCGACATCCAAAATTTTGTTGATCGGGCCGCGTTCCATCGGGTTGATGGGACGGCCCAACAAGCTGAGCAATTCTTTGCATTCGGGCGGGGGTTTGCCATCCAAAGGTTGGCAACGGCCATCGATCACCCGACCCAATAATTCGGGCCCTAGGCTGACCAATGAGGAATTGCTCACCACACGCACCATGTCGCCAGGGCCCACGCCTGCGGGCTCGGTGAATGGCATCAAAAACAAAATTTTGTCGTTGAATCCCACCACTTCTGCCTCGACGCGGTGGCCATGTCGACCGACCACTTCGCAACATGCGCCCAAGGGCGCCATCACGCCGCGCGCTTCCAAGGTCATGCCGACCAAGCGCACCAAGGTACCGCTGCGCTGCGGTTGTGGTGTGCGCAAATGGGGCAACACGGCGTCGATATCGGCGGCGAAATCCATCATGGTGTGATCAGTTGATCTTGATCATGGAACGGATGGCATTGGCCACGCGGTTTTGTTCCTGCTCGGTGACATAACGCACCACCATGAGCTTTTCTTCGTAACTGTTGCCCGCCAGCAGTTCGGCAGGAATAGAAGGCTTTTTCTTTTCTTTCTTCATGTTTTGGCGCATTTTTTCTAACGAAGGCTCTTCATCATCATCCTCTTCGCCTTCCGCTTCTGCGCGTGCCTTTTCCTCGGCCAATCGGGCTTGTCTTTCGGCCTCCTCAGCCGCCGCTTGAGCTCGTTTCGCCATTTCTTCTTCGTGGCCTTTGAGCAATTCCGCCTGCCGCAGTTTGTCTGCTTCCATTTCGGCTTGCAATGCTTGCAGCGCTTGCTTTTCTTCTTCTGTCAACACCACCGGGGCTGGTACAACCTCTTGCGGTTCTGTCGCTGAATTTTCATCTTTCGCAGATGCCGGGGCTTCAAGTTGGGGCGCGGGTCTGGGTGCATAAAAACTGGAGAACTGTTCGCGAAACGCAGAATTGACCGCGAGTTGCGCCATCTCTTCCAGTTCCAGCGTATTGGGTTCACGCCGCACCATGGACATCAACATGGGCCTCACCACAAACGCAATGAAGGCCAAGCACATGATGGTGCGCAGAGCAATGTTGATGAAATCAAGCATGGTCGTCCTCTTGCTGGTCTGGGTCAAACGTCACGCGTTCAGGCACGTCTTCCACCTGTCCGTCTCGCTGCGCCAAAGGTTGGCGGAAAAACGCCGACTGTTCGCGCCACAACTCGGGTTGGTTCAATAACCGGTTGGCCATGGCTTGTAACCGGTGTTCAATCAGGTCTTCGATTTGGCTGTCATTCACCACCAAACGCACACTGCCAGGGTTCAAACCAGGCACCGCTTGCAATTGCATTTGTTTGATCACTTCCGCGCCCAATTCTTCCAATCGGGCTTTGTCTTGCGGATTCAATTCGACGGTGACAGCAGATTGGCCGTGTAAATCGATTTCATCTAAGCAGCGTTGTACCAAGCGCTCAATGGCTTGGCCTGAAATGGTCAATTCAGCCAACACCAGTTGTTCACTGATGTGCAAAGCCAAACGCTTCACAGGTTCGAACAATGCTTGTGGGTCGTTGCTGAATGCACGCAATTTGTCGTGCAGTTGTTCCAGCAAACCCAGTTGCTCTTGCAGCACTTCCGACAAATGGTTTTTTTGTTCTTCCAAGGCCTTGGCCAAGGCTTCGTCGGCCTCGGCCTTGGCCAGCTCCGTGCCTTGTGCCATGCCTTCGGTCAAACCTTGCGCATGGCCCAGCGACTGGCCTTCTTCCCGGCCAGCGACCGTGCCATCGGCATGGCCTTGGGCATACGCTTCTTCGCGTGCTGCGGCCAGCGCGGCTGGATCAATCACGGGGGCATCGTCACCCAAGGGCAAATCCGACTGCCAATCGTCTTCGTCCATGCGCTTCCACATGCAATCGGCACCAAACACTTCGCGCTGCAGACGCATCTCGGCATCTCGCTCGGCTTGCGCTTGCAAACGCGCTTGTTGCGCAGCGAGCTGTTGGGCGATGTGCGGGTCTTCTGCTGGCGCAGTAGGTTCAGTGTCGACCACCACTTGCGGCGCAGGTATGGGGTCAACTGTCGCTTCGGCTTTGGCGACTTTTCCTTCTCTTTGAAAGACGGGCGGCTTGCCAAAAGTCTCCAGCACAAATTCGCTGTCTTCGTCCAACACCTTGGCAGGCTCGGGCGTGGCCAGTTGTCTGAATTTGAAACTGGCGTAATCCAATTTGGGCACGTTGGCCCAATCGAATTCGCCAAAGCTGGGAATCGGCTTGGATGACGAATTCAACCATGTGTCATCCAAC
>JALRAA010000059.1 GCA_023262645.1 Burkholderiaceae bacterium | reverse complement strand
TGCCCTCGCTAGAAAAAGTCACCCCGTTGATCGCCGCGTCCTACTCGGGAAATGCCGACATGGTGTCGCTGTTGATCGGCAAAGGGGCCAAGCTGGAAGAAGAGGACAGGTTGCACAAATCGGCCTTGGTCTACGCAGCGGGAATGGGCCATGACAAGGTGGTCGATTTGCTGCTGAAGGCCGGTGCATTGGTCGATGCTGCCTATGCCGACGGACTCACCCCTTTGATGTGGGCAGCGGGCCAAGGGCATGCCGAGACTGTGCGTTTGTTACTCGCCAAGGGCGCGAAAAAATCCCTCAAAGACGACCGCGGGCTGACCGCCATGGACATGGCCAAAGAGGCAGGCCACACGCAAATCGTCAACTTGTTGCAATAACCGAACACCGCCTGCCTAAAACCCTATTCCCGGTTGCCAAAGGGTTTTTCCGCCGAGGCGAGCGTTTGAAAAGTGCAGCTGAAACAAGCAGGTAGGCCTGCGGGTTTTCACTGGTTGGGTTCGTTGAAGCAGCTTTTTTCTACCTCGTCATACATCGCTGCGCGCTGTGTGTCGCTGTGGTAGATCTTCCAGATTTCATCGGCGATGGCACGCGTGAGGTCTTTGAACTCTGGGTTGCAATGGTGCTTGAGCTGGTCTTGAAACGTGGACTGTCCGCGCCGCCATTGGTTTTCGCGCAAGATAAACGCGTAATGCACCAACTCGTGACCAACACCCCATGTCACCATTTCTTTGCTGTATTGCTCGATGGTGCGAGGCGCGATGCTGATTTGCATCGGGTACTCGGGGTATTTTTCAGTCGGGTATTGAAAACCCATGCGAGCGAAGGGCGGCACGTGCCAATCCAGTACCAAACGCGGCGGAGGTAAATCGATGGGGGCGTGGGTGCTGCGTTTGACAAACAACCACAAGCGGCTGATGACGTCGTAGTCGATCTCAGGTGGGGTGTATTCGATTTGCTGAAATTCGGCAGCAAGGCACACCGTGCATGACATCCACGCACCGGTCAAAGCCACCAAAAAAGAGCGAATTCGCATGCCCAAAACCCCACAATCAAAAACGCAGTGTGCCCCAACCTGTCGCGGTTGAAGCAAAGCCCTGACAAAGCCCTTAAGGTCGCGGGGTAGTGCCCGGCTCACAGTTTGTCGCGCCTTGCCAGGTCGGGAAAAAGTTTTAACCAAGCCGCAGCAATGGCCACGGTGCCCAGGCCACCCGCCACCACCGAGGCCACCGGCCCCCACAACGCCGCAGTCAAACCCGATTCAAATTCGCCGAGCTCATTGGAGGCGCCAATGAACACCCCGTTGACAGCGGCCACCCGCCCCCGCATCTCGTCTGGCGTTTCCATTTGCATCAACGTCAAACGGGTGACCACACTGATATTGTCGGCTGCGCCCGTGACGGCCAGCGCCAACATCGACAACATGAAATGGTCAGACATGCCAAACACGATGCTGGCCAAGCCAAACACCGCGACAGCGGCGAGCAACTTGTATCCCACTTTGCGTTGTATCGGCCAACGCGTGATCACGATCGACATGCATAACGCACCTGCGGCCGGTGCCGAACGCAACAAGCCCAAACCATCCGGGCCGACATGCAAGATGTCGCGGGCAAAAATCGGCAGCAAGGCCGTGGCCCCACCCAACAACACCGCAAACAAATCCAAAGAGATGGCACCCAACAATACCTTGCGCTGCCATACAAAAGCCACGCCTGCAAACAGCGATTGCCAACTCAAACTGTGGTGCCGGGCCACATGTTCATAGCGCACCCACAGCGTCAACAACATGGACAGCGTGAACAACACGGCGCATACCCGGTACACCGTCAACGCGCCCCCCAAATACAGAAACCCACCCAATGCCGGCCCGCAAATCACCGCCACTTCCACGCCGGTAGAGCTGAGCGCTATCGCGCGTTGAAACAAGGATTTGGGCACCAGCAATGGCGTGATGGCTTGCTGTGCGGGCATTTGAAAAGCGCGGGTCAATCCCAACACAAATGCCACCCCAAAAATCAGCGTGCGACTGGCCTGTCCTTGCCAAGTCGCCACGCCCAAAACCACGGCGATCAATGCCAACACCGCCATGCAAGTGGCAAAAATACGGCCACGGTGCAAACGGTCAATCACATGTCCGGCCGGCAAGGCCATGACCAAAGCAGGGATGAATTGGAACAAGCCGACCAACCCCAGGTCCCATGCGCTGTTGGTGAGTTCATACATGTGCCAACTGATGGCCAGCATCAACATTTGGTGGGCGGTGATGCCGCAAATGCGCGCCAACCAAAACCGCATGAACTGGCGCTGCGCCAGCAACTCTGAAAAAGACGACGTCATGCGGCGATTGTCGCGTCAATGCTTGGTGGCCAAAGCCCCAACAAAAAGCCCCTGGCTGTGTGCAACCAGGGGCGTGTGTACGCGTGGTCAACCCAAGGGTTGACGGTGTTGGTTTCAGGCGGCCAAACGTTCTTCGACCACGGCTTTGGCAGTGCCGCCAATCAATATCTTGCGTGGCAATTTTTCTTCGGGAATGACGTTTTCCAAACGCACAACCAGCAAGCCGTTGACCATGTCGGCAGAACGAACCACCACGGTTTCAGCCAGTGTGAATTGGTGGCTGAAGTCGCGTGTGGCAATGCCTTTGTGCAGGTATTCGCCTTGGGGATTGGCCTTGACTTTGCCCACGATATTGAGCTTGCTGCCCTCGGCAGTGATCTCGATCTCGTCTTGCTGAAACCCGGCCACAGCAACTTCGATCATGTAGTCGTTTTCGCTGTGTTTGACGATGTTGTAAGGGGGATAGGTTTGTGCCCGAGAAGCGGGGTCGCCGGTTTCGAGTTGTTGAAATGCGTCGATCAGTCGTTCAAAACCGACCGAACTTAAAAGCAAATTGCGTCCGAATGCATAAGCCATTTGAAATCTCCTTGGTAACAAGCAAGTGAATGAAACACCAAGGCCCCGAAGGCACCTTGATGCAATCTACATTTGGGTGGGTGAGGAAATTTCAAGAGCCGGTTTAGATGGTCATGCCGCCATCGATCGAATAAGCGTTGCCGGTGATGAAGCGGGACTCTTGGCTGGCCAAAAACACGACGATGGGCGCGATTTCATGGGCTTGCGCCAAGCGCCCCATGGGCTGGCGGGCGATGAAGTTTTGACGCGCTTGAACCGGGTCGGCTTGGCTGTTGATTCGGTCTTGCAGCGACGGCGTGTCGACTGTGCCGGGGCAAATGGCATTGCAGCGAATGCCTTGACCCACATAGTCGGCTGCCACGGCTTTGGTCAAACCAATCACCGCGGCTTTGCTCACACCGTAGACAAAACGGTTGGGCAAACCCTTGATGCTGGAGGCCACGCTGGCCATGTTGATGATGCTGCCGCCCCCTTGCGCCAACATCTTGGGCAGTACCGCTTGGATCATCCAAAACTGCGCACGCGCATTCAGGTTCATGGCGAAATCCCATTGCTCGTCCGTGGCATCGAGCGCAGTGTTGCTGTGGACAAAACCTGCGCAATTGAACAAAGCATCGATCTTGTCTATTTTTTGAACCAAGGCGTGTATGGCGGGTTTGTCCAACACATCCAAAACCGCTGTGTGGATATTGGCATGGCCTTCAAACGACTTGAGCAGTTCGGGTTGGATGTCGGTGGCCCAGACCGTGGCGCCTTCGGCCGCCATGGCCATGACAGAAGCGTGTCCAATGCCTTGGCCGGCGGCGGTGACAAGAACGGTGTGATGGGCTAAGCGCATGCGATTTCTCCGTGATTGATGCAAACAGGTTGATGTGAGTGAATGACTGGCCGGGCCAACAACGCTGGCCAGGTGCAAAAGCTATTGCACCAACGCCACCGCCTGGTCCACATAGCGGTAAATTTCCAAAGGCAGTTCGCCGTTGGGACCGGTGGTGTCTTGGTCGCCGTGCTTACCTGTTCGCACGACCACCATGTTGAAAGAAGGCACCACGATCACGTACTGACCTTCGTGGCCTTGCATCACGTAAAAAGGATGTTTGTATTCCCAGTCCATCCACAGGGCATGGCCATAGTAGGGTTGCAAACCGGGCTTGCGCATGCGCTCAATAAACGCTTTTGGCCACAACGCCTTGCCTTGCCATTGACCATCTTGCAGTAACAATTGTCCAAGGCGGGCAAAGTCTCTGGCGCTGGCAAACACACAGCAATAGGTGCGCTCCATGCCACCTTGTGCCGCAGGCCTGTCCATGGTGTAGAGCGCATCGTTTTCCATTCCCAAGGGTTGCCAGATACTGCGGGACAAATGCTCGCTGACCGTCAAGTCGGGTGATTTGGCTTGTAACGCCCGTTTGAGAAACACGCCCAACAACTGGGTGCTGCCACTGCTGTATTCAAACCTGCTGCCTGGTTCATGGTCGAAACCGTGAGAGAGCACCAAAGCTTCTGCATTTTTTCCGTAATACAAGTCGGTCGTGACATTGAGTGGCAAATAATAATTTTCGTCCCACGCATGCCCCGATGTCATGGCCGCGAGTTGAGACACCAAGGCTTTTTTACCCAACGGATCGTTGCTGTATTCGGGAATGAATTGCGTCAAGGGCGCGTCAAAATCACTGATATAGCCTTGTTGAACTGCCATACCCACTTGCAAAGTGGTGATGGTTTTGGCCATGGAAAAAGAATTGGTCAAACTTTGCGCGTTGTAAGGCGCGAAGTAAGTTTCATGCACCAAAGCACCGTGTTGTGCCACCAAAAAAGCCGCGCTGCCTTGGTCCTTCAAATACTTCCATACATCTGGGTCGAGGGTTTTTTGGTTGTAGCGGGAGTCTTTGGGCCATGGGGACGATTGCCCTTTGGAAATGATGCGTTGGTCAAAATTGTGCGCGTCATCAATATTGGCGGTGCGATGACCTTGCAAGTAGGTGCTGCCGAGTGCCCGCCAAATATAGCCATGGCCACTGAGTTGCAACGCGGCTGCCAGCAACAGCAAAACACCGGCGAGGATGGTCAATGATTTTTTCATGGCGGGTTGGACGTCTGGTGGCTGTGGGAATGGGCGAGTGTAGTGTTGCCCGTTGGTCTGTCGCTATTGCAATGCAGCAACTTCAAGGCGCAGCAACCACATCGCAAGAGGCCAGACTGTGCATGCTGCCGATCTTGCCAACCGAAACATAGCGGTCCGAAGGAATATTGGTGGTCACCACCAGCGAGCCGTCTTTGTAGTCGGTCCAGGTTTCGCCGTCTTGTGAACGCCAGGCCCGGTTAAAAACCAAGCGATAAACATCGCCTTTGAATGTCAGCTCTGCTGTTTGGCCAGAAAACACCACACTGAAGGGCGCGCCCAACACCGCTTGCGAGCACTGCATCACGCCGGTGGTCAATTGCGCTTGGCTGTTTGACCAACCGCACAGCAACAACAACGACAACACGGTTTGGAATGTCTTCATGGTTTCAATAAAGCGTCAAGCTCAAGACATACGCGACTGCCGCCACAAATGCGCTGGCGGGAATGGTCAGCACCCAAGCCCACACAATGGTGCCCGCCACACCCCATCTGACGGCGCTGGCGCGGCGAATAGACCCCACGCCCACGATCGCACCCGTGATGGTGTGGGTAGTTGACACAGGAATGCCCAAGGCAGTTGCCAAAAATAAAGTGATGGCGCCACCGGTTTCTGCACAGAACCCGCCCACCGGTTTGAGTTTCGTGATGCGCTGACCCATGGTTTTGACAATGCGCCATCCGCCCATCAAGGTGCCGCAGGCAATCGCCAAGTAACACGAAAAAACCACCCAAAAAGGCGGCATGGCGTCCTGCGCCGAGGCATAGCCGGTAGCGATCAGCAGCATCCAAATAATGCCGATGGTTTTTTGCGCATCATTGCCGCCATGGCCCAGGCTGTAAGCACCGGCAGACACCAACTGCAGACGACGAAACCATTTGTCGATATGTGACGGTGTGGTGCGAACAAACAGCCAACTCACCAACAGCATCATCAACGAGCCCAGCAAAAAACCCAGCAATGGCGACACAAAAATAAACACCACGGTTTTCATGACGCCCGCCACCAACAATGCCGACGTGCCTGCTTTGGCCATGACACTGCCCACAATGCCACCGATCAAGGCATGCGAGGAACTGCTGGGAATCCCAAAATACCACGTGAGCAAATTCCAAGTGATGGCGCCCACCAACGCACCAAACACCACATGGGTATCGACCACGCCCGGCATGACAATGCCTTTGCCGATGGTGGCGGCCACACTCAAATGAAACACAAAAAGCGCAATGAAATTGAACACTGCAGCGAACACCACTGCTTGCGTGGGTTTCAAAACCCCAGTCGAAACCACCGTGGCGATGGAATTGGCGGCGTCGTGAAATCCGTTCAGAAAATCAAACATCAACGCCAGAAAAACCAGCAACACGACAATCCAAATAGCTGTTTGCATCAACGCTTCCCGGCCAGATCAGGAGTTTTCAAGGATGATGCCTTCGATCAAATTGGCCACGTCCTCGCATTTGTCAGTGATGGTTTCCAACAATTCGTAAATGGCTTTGAGTTTGATCAATTCGCGCACATCGGCTTCTTCGCGAAACAGTTTGCTCATGGCGCTGCGCATGACATGGTCTGCGTCTGACTCCAGTCGATCGATTTCTTGACAGGTTTTCAAAGCCCCTTCTGCGGCTTTGGGGTCAGCCAGTTTGCCGATCAATTTGACCGCATCGCTCACGCGTGACACACATTTGGCGCCCAAATCGGTGAGGATAAAAATCTCGTCGGTCATTTTTTTCACGTCGTACAGCGACATGGTTTCTGCCGAATCTTGGATCAGGTCAGCCACATCGTCCATGGTGTTGATCAGCGAATGGATTTGCTCACGGTCGATCGGGGTGATGAATGTTTTGTGCAGCGCTGTGCTGACTTCGTGGGTAATGCGGTCCGCCGCGCTTTCGGCTTTGTCCACATCCAAGGTGTATTTTTCCCGCAGGGTCAGGTTGTCGTAGTTTTGAACCAATTGGGTAAATGCTTGGGATGCCTCCACGATTCGATCGGCATGGCGATTGAACATTTCAAAAAAATCGGCATCGCGGGGGAGGAGTTTGGAAAATAGCATGGTGGAATTGAGGTCAGGCAGCAAAAAATGAAGAAACCATCCGAGCAAGGGCATTCTGCCAAACTTTTCCCTGCCCCCTTTTGGCCGCCGTTTGCATCAGTGGCACTTACCTAATTCCTTGCCCTCTGTCGACCTGCCCAGGCATTGAAATTTCTACATTGGCGGACATGAATTCCCGTCTCATCGCCTCTGAACGTCCTGCCCCACAAGATCTGCAAGCGGTCGAGTGGTTGTCACAGTTATTGCGACACAGCCTGTCTTTGCAAGCATCTGACATCCATTTAGAACCGTTTGACAACCTGTTGCGCGTGCGCATTCGGCGCGATGGCCATTTGGTTGAAATGCCTGCACCGCCCGCCGTTTTGCGAGAACAAATCGCCTCTCGCATCAAAGTGCAGTCGCGCATGGACATCGCTGAAAAGCGGTTGCCACAAGATGGCCGAATGCGATTTGCCTTAGAGCACCGATCGGTGGACATGCGCGTCAGCAGTTTGCCGACGTTGCACGGCGAAAAAATCGTACTGCGCATTTTGGATGTGCAATCGCA
>JALRAA010000593.1 GCA_023262645.1 Burkholderiaceae bacterium | reverse complement strand
TCAAAAAAGGCGTGGTTTGTGCCTCTGCCGGCAACCACGCGCAAGGGGTGGCATTGGGTGCCAAAAAATTGAATACCCGAGCGGTCATCGTCATGCCGGTCACCACACCCGCGCTCAAAATCGACGCGGTCAAAGCATTGGGTGGCGATGTGGTGTTGTTCGGTGACAGTTATTCGGATGCTTATGCACACGCGGTCAAACTGGGCGAACGCCATGGCCTGACATTCATTCATCCGTTTGATGACCCCGAAGTGATTGCGGGTCAAGGCACAATTGCCATGGAAATGCAGTTAACAGACTTTGAAAACGCAGCATTTGTTGTATTTGTTGTATTGGTTACACGCGTTATTTTAGCCTTTGATTTGAATCTATATATCCCCTTAAGCAGAGTTGACGCAAATATGAACCGTGCTCACAGCCGAAGTGCATACTCCAAGGCTAAATTCTTTTTCCGGAGACATCTAGCGCCGCGTACGTTTTGGTTTACATTCAATTTTGCCT
>JALRAA010000592.1 GCA_023262645.1 Burkholderiaceae bacterium | reverse complement strand
ATGACAAGCGTGATGCACGCCGGTATTTTTATGGGTGCCACATTGGTGTTGATGCCACGGTGGGAGCGCGAGTTAGCTGGGCGTTTGATTTCTAAATGGCAAGTCACGCACTGGACGAATATTCCCACCATGGTGATTGATTTATTGGGAAGCCCTAATTTTGATAAGTTCAACTTGAAGAGCTTGGTGCATATCGGTGGCGGTGGTGCAGCCATGCCGCAAGCTGTAGCGCAACGCTTGCTCGATTTGTATGGTTTGATTTATGCAGAAGGTTATGGGCTGACAGAAACTGCTGCACCGTCCCATAACAATCCGCCAGATAACGCAAAGCAGCAGTGTCTTGGAATTCCTTTTGTAAGCGTAGATTCAAGAGTTGTAGATCCTGAAACCTTGGAAGAAGTGCTTCCTGGACAGTCGGGTGAAATTGTCATGCATGGTCCGCAAATCTTTAACGGTTATTGGAAGCGCCCAGATGCGACTGAAGCTGCGTTTTTTGATATGG
>JALRAA010000591.1 GCA_023262645.1 Burkholderiaceae bacterium | reverse complement strand
GATGTTTATCCCGCAGCGCCCGTACTTTCCCAACGGCGCGCTGCGCGAGGCGCTGGCCTATCCAGATATGCCAGCAGCCTATAGCGACACACAGTTGCGAGAGGCCCTGTGCTCCGCGCAATTGCCGGAGCTGGCAGACGATTTGGACAGGCATGCCGCTTGGGGCCAGACGCTCTCTGGGGGTGAGCAGCAGCGCCTGGCGATTGCCCGTGTGCTGCTCAAAGGCCCGGCCTGGGTGTTTGCCGATGAAGCCACCAGTGCGCTGGACGATGCGACCCAAGCAGCGGTTTATGGCCGTTTAGTCGCAATGACTGCTGCGCGCGGTGGCGGCATGGTGTCGATTGCCCACCGCGAAGGCCTGGCACAGTTCCATACCCGCAGCTGGGTCTTGGAGCCGGCGCCGGGTGGCGCTGGTTTTGTAGTGCGCTGAAAAGCGCGGAACCCGCTTGTGCCCTCAGGAATTTCGCGTTCGGCGGATCCTCAGGCAACTTTCTTCAACCAGC
>JALRAA010000590.1 GCA_023262645.1 Burkholderiaceae bacterium | reverse complement strand
CTGCAGGCCACCCAGCGGGGGTTCCTCACCGAAATAGATCTCCGAGTAGCACTCGTCGCTGGCGATGACGAAGCCGTGCCGATCGCTGAGTTCGAACAAGCGCGCCCACTCCTGCAGCGGCATCACGGCCCCGGTGGGGTTGCCGGGCGAACACACGTACAGCAACTGCGTGCGAGCCCACGTGGCTTCATCGATGTCGTCCCAGCGGGCAGCGAAGTTGCGCGCCGGGTCGCTGTTGGCAAAGGCTGTCTGTGCCCCGGCCAGGAGGGCTGCACCCTCGTAGATCTGATAGAACGGGTTGGGGCACACCACGGTGGCGCCCGGCCGCGCGGCGTCAATCACGGTCTGTGCCAGGGCGAACAGCGCTTCGCGCGAACCGTTCACAGGCAAGACTTGGGTCTGCGCGTTGACGCTCACGCCGTAACGACGGTGAAGCCAGGCAGCCACCGCCTCCCGCAGCGCGGGCTCGCCTGCCGTGGCGGGGTAGCTGGACAGGCCAGGCAG
>JALRAA010000058.1 GCA_023262645.1 Burkholderiaceae bacterium | reverse complement strand
GGTCACGCGACCGTCATGTGCATCGGTTTGTATGTGCTCCATCAAAGCACGGCTGGTGGTCTGCAACACATTGCCATGCACTTGGTGTTCAACACCTTGCGGGTTGATGACGCGGCCTGCATCATGGCCCACCACCACGCGCTTCACTTGCACTTCCCCCGTGGTTTTGTGCACTTGCACATCGGCCACCCATGCTGCCCAAGCCGCACCAAAGCCTGGCCATTTGCTGTGTGTGTAACGCGCATAGGCTACACCTTGCCCTTGCAACCATTCGCCTTGGGGGTCTTGTTGTTGTGGTTGGGTATGCGTCTTCCAACCGGCTTTGTCAGCCGTGGCTTGCAACACCTCACGCGCTCGCACATCTGACAGGTGCGCGAGTCGGTATTGCAACGGATCGACAGCCGCAGCAGTCGCCAATTCATCGATGAAACTTTCATGCGCAAACGCATTGGGCAAAGCCGACACGCCGCGCAACCAAGAGGCACGCAATATCGGCGGCATGTCGTTGACGGTGATGCGCAGATCGGCAAAGTCGTACGGTGGCCGTGCAGTGCGGTCGCCCATTTCATAGACCCGCGCCAGCGGCTCCACCGTTCGGGTCAACAACAGGGCCAAGGTGGTGGCACCGTTAGACGGATACGATGTGTGAAAGTCGTACCCGCTGGGTTCACCATTGCCGGACAAACCGCCTTGCACTTGCATCCATTGCGCAGCCCCTTTGGGCTCCCACAGGTGTTCTTGTTCGCGGCTGAGTTGCACACGCACCGGTGCACCCACGGCTTTGGACAACAAGGCTGCATCGGCAGCCACGTCGTCAGCGCCATTGCGTCCATAGCAACCTGCAGCTTCCATGCGCACCATGTCCACTTCGGTGTCGTGCAGTCCACACAACAGGGCAATGTCAGCACGCAAAGCATGCGGGTTTTGCGTGCCCGCCCATATGCGCAAACGGCAGTGCGGGTTGGCCGGATCGGCGGGCTGCCAATGTGCCAGTGCACACGACGGGCCGATCGAGGCATGCAATTGGTACGGCCACACATAGGTACGCTGCAAATGTTGCGAAGCATCTGCCAATGCCTGATCGACATCACCTTCATTCACCAATTGGCGGGCCGTCGATGGGTTGCGCCTGATGGCTTGTTCAACATCGGACACATCAGGCATGCCTGGCCAAGGCTTCCACACCACGTGCAATTCACGCATGGCTTGCTCGGCATATTCTTCGCGCTCGGCCACGATGCCCACAAAATCCCCTTGCACGACCACCGAACGGATGCCCGGCAAATGCGCAATCGATTGCGTGTCCACGCGCTCCAGTGTTCGACCAATGAAGTCACCACTGTCAGCGCCTGCATAAGGCGGACGCACCACACGGCCGTGCAACATGCCCGGCACACGCATGTCATGCACAAACACCAATTCGCCAAACACCTTGGCCGGTATGTCCACCCGTGGCAAGCTCTCGCCAGAGACGGTGTGGTCTTGCAATGGCTTCAATGGCGTGTGGATATCCAGCGCCAATTCCAGATTCAAACCCGTCAGCAAATTTCCCCAAGGCACTGCGCGTTCTGTATCGGCTTGTATACCTTCAGGACACAAGCGCAATTGCTTCACCGGTTTGCCCCAGAGGTGCGATGCTTGTTGCAACAACCATTGCGCGGCCTGCGCGGCAGCAGCTCGCAGCGGGGCTGCATGCACTTGCAACGAGGCGCTGGCAATTGTGGCGCCTTGGTTGGGCGACACATCGGTCATGCCCATGAGCAAATGCACCCGCGAAGGTGACATCGACAATTCTTCGGCAACGATTTGTGTCAACGCTGTGCGCAATCCCGTGCCCAAATCGACATGGCCATGCAACGCAGTCACACTGCCGTCGTCCCACAATGCAATGAAGCATTCCAAGCCTTCCTCGGGATGGCTGTAGACAAAACCGGGTTGACCGGGCGCGGCAGGCGCAGCGGGCAACGGTGCACGAACAATGCGCAACACCCCTTGCGCCTCAAAAATATCTGCCCGTGTGTGTACGTTGGCAGCGCGCATGGTCAAGCAGCGTGGGCTTGCATCAATGCAGCGGCGCGGTGCACGGCAGCGATGATTTCAAGGTGTGTGCCACACCGACACAAATTGGCGGACAGGGCTTGGCGGATTTGCACATCGGTCGGCTGCGGATGTTGACGCAACAAAGCCACCGCCATCATCAGCATGCCATTCAAACAATAGCCGCATTGCGCGGCTTGTGTATCGATGAAAGCTTGTTGTACCGGATGCGGCGACTGCGCATGGCCCAAGCCTTCTAACGTGGTGATCTCGCGGTCTTGCATTTCCACCGCAGGAATGACGCAAGCGCGAGCAGGTAGGCCATCGACCAGCACCGTGCATGCACCGCACTCGCCCAAGCCGCACCCATATTTCGGGCCATTCAGCCCCAAGTCATTGCGCAATACATGCAACAAGGTGGCGGCATCTCCCAAGGTCAGATCAACCGTTTGTTGATTGACCTTGAGATGCACGTCCACTGAGCGCCAATGTGACATGTACAGCAGTGGCGTCAATGCGCGAAATCAGACCGCAATGTCACCTGACTGAATACGCTTGACACCTTTGGCGGCCATGTTTTTCCACGCGGCTTCGAGCGAACCGTTGAGGTCGATCGCGCGGCAGGCATCTTCCACCACCGACACTTCAAACCCTGCGGCACGCGCGTCCATGGCTGTCCATGCCACGCAAAAATCGGTGGCCAATCCGGTCACAAACACGGTCTTGATACCGCGCTGTTTGAGGTAACCCGACAAACCCGTGGCGGTTTTTCCGTCGGCTTCCATGAACGCGGAATAGCTGTCGACCTTGGGGTGGTAGCCCTTGCGAATGATCAGTTGTGCTGAAGGCAGTGCCAAGTCTTTGTGCAATTCGGCGTCTTTGGTGCCTTGCACACAGTGGTCGGGCCACAGCACCTGTGTACCGTAGCTGAGTTTGGTGGTTTCAAACGGTTTTTTGCCTGTGTATGCCGACGCAAACGAGGCGTGGCCTTGGGTGTGCCAGTCTTGCGTGATGACGATGTTGTCAAACGCCTTGGAGATGCGGTTGATGACGGGCACCACTTCGGAGCCTTTGGCCACGGGCAAGGTGCCGCCTTCGATGAAGCAATTTTGCACATCAACCACGATCAACACAGAATCATCGCCGGGTTTGACTTTGGCGGCCGACCAGGCCCAGGGAGCAACCGCACCCAATGCGCCCATGGTGCCCATCGCGGTCAGAAGTTTTCTACGATCTGCTTTCATCTTCTCTCTCCAATCAAAAACCGCACAACCCGTGCGTAGGGATACTGGCTCAACACCGATTCACCGCAGGCCATCTTTGCCCACGATCTCGTGTACTTGTAATCCGCCCACGCGCGGATGCGGTCTGCCACTGTCGGTGACCACCACGGCCACCACGATTTCATGGGCACGCGGCGCATCCGCTACCCGCGCTTCCATGGCGTCGAAATGGCTGCGCACAAACGCAGCGTCTTTGTGGCCTAAAGGCACATCCACCGCAGTGCCGAGTGTGCCTTGTTTTTTCGCCGACGGCACCAGCGCCGCGCCTTGGCTGACCGCCAAACGCAAAGGCGCGCCAAGCTTGGGGTGAAGAATGGCTGCCGCGTGTTCGAGTTCACCGCCTTCGCCAACGATGGCGGCTTTGCCATAGCTGTGCGCTTGCGCCGGGGCCATGCCCAAAGCTTGCACACAACGCTCACCCAACAAGCCGCCGAGTTCTTCACCGATGTCAACGAGTTCGTCCAAGTTCTCGCTGAAGCGGCCGGCATACGGGTTGTCGATCACGGCCATGGCCAATGCGCGACGGGTCGGTGGCAGAACCGCTTTGCCACCGTCTTGGTGAATCTCGTCGACTTGCACAATGATTTTGCGGATCTTCGCTTTCATGTTGTCTCCTGCGTGTTCAACGCAACCCATTCCATTGACTGATGTCTTCGGCCTTGAGGCCACCGACTCGCGCATGCACCCGGGCACCGGTGCCCATCACCAGAATCACGATCAGCTCATCGGCCTTCGGTGCACCCGGCACTCGCACTTCCATGGCGTCGAAATGGCTGCGCACATAGCTGGCGTTGATGTGTGTCATCGGTACATCCAACGCAGCACTGGGCGGGCCGACTTTTTTGGTGGACGACACAATCGCCAACGCATTGCCCGGTTGGCCCGAAGGCTTGTCGCCGCCACCGCCTTGGGTGTAGGAGGCGCGTTCGCCTTTCCAGCCCAGCAACTCGCGCATGGCATAGCCGCCCGGCACATGCCACAACGCACCGTGCTCGAGTTCACCGCCTGCGCCCACGATCGCGCCTTTGCCGTAGCTTTGAATGCGCTCGGGTGGGACACCCATGGCATCGCACAAGGTTTTGGCCAAGGCCACGCCCAAGGGGTTCAGCGCTTCCATCATCGGCAAGATATCGGCGTGGTAGCCACCCGCATAGGGGTTGCGCAACACCGCCGCAATGGCGCCGCGTACCAATGGCACGGTGGCAGTCGGCCCAAACTCGTGGTGTATTTCTTCCACGTGGGTAAAGACTCGCCGCTGTTCGATCAGATCACTCATCATCCCGCCCAACATTCCAAGGGTTCGGCCACCAGCGCTTGGCCCTGGCAACACAAATAAGCGGCATGTATCAGACCGAGCGCCTGCATGCCACGGGCACAGTCTAGCCCGAGTTCAAGCGCTTGCTGCGCCAGCCTGTCGCCCAAGGGCGGTACCGCCACCGTGACCAGCCGCACCCCCAAATCGGTGTCGTCGCGCAAGCTGTCGGCAGGGCGACGCTGTATGCGCGGGTCGTCCAAGTTGACCGCGTTGGCTATGAGCGTGGCGGCCACATCCGCTTGCGCCGCAGTAGCCGCCAGCACCGTGACGCTATCGGCAATGCCCAATGAAAAACTGCGCCCTTGCCAACCACTGGTGGCCACGCCACGCACCGGCTGAGCCGCATCCACCTCAAATGCACCATCGAGGATGTGTTGTTCCCTGACAGACGAAGCGTCAGACATGCGCTGCAAAGCCATCGACAAATCGCTCACCACACCCACACGCCACTGCATGCCGTCGCGCAAATACAAAGCGATGTCACCTCCGTTGTTCACATAGGCACGGTTCACACCAGGCTGCGCCAAACACCCGACGATTTCTTGCGCCACCGAACCCGCCACTGCGGCCATCGGGGTGACAAAACCATCGGGGGTGACCACAGCGGCAGCCTGTGTGGCTTGGTACATGCGTCGCGCTATCGGGTGATGAAAGTCGTTCACCGAGAGCAAAGCCACGGGCATGCGCAAGCGGGGCAATTCGCTCACCAACTCTGGCAACACTTGGGTGAACCGTTGCCAAGCCATTTCTAGGGCGAAGGCACAAGCTTTTGCATCGCCATCGCATTGCAACACCATGTCGATCGGGCCGTGCTGAAAATGCCAGCGGCCCTCTTGCAAAGAACGGCGCTGCGCAGACACAGGCATCAACCCAACATCGGTGGAGTGTCCAGCGGCCAAGGCGTGGCATCTGCCGGCGGCGCTTGCCAACGCATTTGCGTCGGTGCGCCATCGTTATGCCATGCGCCGTGCGCCAAGCTGTCGTCCACAGTGCGCACAAAACCCATGTGCCCGCCCAAGGCTTGGTAATCACTCAAGCGCATGCTGAATTCAATCGGGGCGACGATGGCCGGTGTCGGTACCGTGCCAAAACTGTTGGCCGGCATGCGCATCACATCGACCATCACGGTGATGCCGCCGCCCGGCCACACATACGCAGGCGCGCCGCCACAACTGACATTGACCAAGGCTTTTTTCACGGCACGGGTGAGCTGAATCGGGTTGTCGGTGACACCCGAGCGCAAACTGCCACCCGCGCCACCCAAGAACAACACCGACACCAACGAAGGCTCGCAGTTTTCGCCGATGCGATCGACCACCGTGCGCACCTCATCGGGCATGTCTGCAGGTTGCGGTTTGAGCTGTTCGTCCAACACAAACCATGCGGCATGCTCGCCCGTGGTGGAGGTCATCAACAGGCGCAAACCCGGCCAGGCTTCTTCGGGGTTCCAATCGCCCAAAATAGACAAAGGGTCTGCAATGGCGGTGCCGCCCCAGCCGGTACCCGGTTGCGCCACTTGGAAATACCGCCCGGGTGTGGACTTGCGACCGAGTATTCGAATGCCGCTGGGCTTCATGTGCAAACAACGACCCGCTTGGTGCTCGGTCAACACGCCGGTGATGTGGTCGTCGACCACCACCACCTCATCGCACACGCCCAACCATTGGCGGGCAAACATGCCAATCGCCGCCGAGCCGCAACCCACACGCATGCGCTGTTCTGTGACACCGTTGACCACCGGGGCTTGCCCAGCTTGCAACACCAACTGTGCCCCGTTTTCAATCTGCACGTCGACCGCTTGGTGGTTGCCCAACATGTGCATCAATTGCAACGCCATGCGCCCTTGTTTTTTGCTGCCGCCTGTCAAATGATGCACGCCACCCAGACTGAGCATTTGCGAACCGTATTCCGCAGTGGTGACATGGCCGACTTCTTCACCGTCGTACAACACCGCTGCGCGTTCATCGCCCAAATAACGGTCGGTATCGATCTTCACTTTGAGGCTGCAATAGCTGAAGATGCCTTCGGTGACCACGGTCACCATGTCGACCCCTTGCGAGCGCGAAGCCACGATAAACGGCGCAGGCTTGTAATCGGGGTAGGTGGTGGAAGCGCCTATGCCAGTGACAAAGACTCCGCGCTCTTCGCTCTGCACCACGGGCGTGGTCTGCGGCAACGTGTCTGCATCTGCACGGGGCAACAAGTCTTGCGTGTCGGCAACAACCCCCGTTTGGCGGTTCAACCACACCACCGGGTCCAAACGCACCAACACACCGGCTTGGTTGGCATAGCGGTCGCAAGCCCCCACACGGCCTTCTGAAATTTGGCACAACACAGGACACGCATTGCATTCCACTTTGCCCTCGCGCACCGGACCGTGTTTGGGCTCGACCCGTTGCAAGCCCAGTGGCAAGCCGTTTTCTGGGTTGGGCAAACCATCGGTGTGGGTGGTGCTGTGTGTGTGCATGCGCGTTTGGATCGGACTGACTGCTGCGAAATCGATGACGCATTATGCTGTGGGCTCAGCCGTTTCAAAATTCAAAAGAAAGCATTCAGGAGAAGTTGCATGGCCACCACTGCTATTGAAGAAGCCTCGGGCAAAGTTGTCATCCAAAACATCGGTCTGTTATTGTCTGGCGATATTGACCAGCCGGTGCTGCAAGCCGACACCATCGTGGTGAACGACGGGTTCATCACCGCCGTTGGACGTTACAAAGACCTGGACACCGCAGGCGCCAAAACCACCATCGATGTGCAACAAACCTGTGTGGCCCCAGGCCTGATCGACAGCCATGTGCATCCCGTGTTTGGCGACTGGACACCAAGGCAAAACCAAATCGGTTGGATCGACTCGACCATGCACGGCGGCGTCACCACCATGGTGTCAGCGGGCGAAGTGCATTTGCCCGGACGGCCCAAAGACATCGTGGGATTGAAAGCCCTTGCGATCACCGCCCAACGCGCGTTCAGCAACTTTCGTCCGGGTGGTGTGAAAGTCATCGCCGGTGCGGCC
>JALRAA010000589.1 GCA_023262645.1 Burkholderiaceae bacterium | reverse complement strand
ATCACTTCTTCGTCACCCACGTGGGCACGAATGCGCGCCACGGCTTCTTCGACATATCCGGTCATCACCCAATCTGCGCGGGCTTGGCATATTTGGAGCACAAAACGATGCAGCATGGCTTTGCCTTGCACGGTGTGCGTCACTTCAGGGTGAAATTGCACGCCGTAAAAATGCCTTGCTTCGTCTGCCATGCCTGCAATCGGACAGCTGTCGGTGCTGGCCATCAGCTTGAATCCAGGCGGCAGTTCGGTGACTTTGTCGCCATGGCTCATCCATACGTCTAAAATTGCATTGCCGTTAGCACCAATGCTGTCTTCAATATTTTTAAATAAGGCTGACTTAGTTAAAATTTCAACACCAGCATAACCAAATTCTTTATGGGCTGAACTTTCAACACTACCACCAAGTTGCTCTGCCATGGTTTGCATACCATAACAAATACCTAGTACAGGTACATTTGCTGCAAACACATATTCTGGTGCGCGTGGTGAGTTTAGCTCAGTAAC
>JALRAA010000588.1 GCA_023262645.1 Burkholderiaceae bacterium | reverse complement strand
CATCGCAAGCCCATTGACCAGCAGAGAGGCGAGGACGATCTCAGCAAGCAGAAGTCGGTGCCTCGCGAGCGAGTCCGCAATCCACCTCGTCAAACCGTCTGACGGCGCCACCGGTTCGGCTCGCGTACGGACTAGGCGCAGCGCCCGCGAGGTCGCTGACGGGCCCGGCCCGCCGCAATGCTCATTTCGGTCGGTATCAACCAGCCTGAGGTGGGCTCCGCTCAATACATCGACTATCGACCAACGGTCACCGTCAACCACTAAGGCTGGGCCGTCGGACCGCTGCAAAGCGCTTACCGCTACCTCTTCGACCTGCGTATTCGGCTCGATCGCGTGAATCGCCCGGCCGACCCGCGAGGCGAGATCCGCCCCATCCACGGCTCGGGCCGCGCCATCCATAACGGAGCCCCTGGCTTCAGACAGGGACTGTTCGATTGCGGCGAGCGGCACGGCGAAGCCATGGAGCGTCAGCCAGCGGGCGAGCATTCGCGCCTCACCCGCGGCCC
>JALRAA010000587.1 GCA_023262645.1 Burkholderiaceae bacterium | reverse complement strand
TGGGACCAGAGGGTCGCATGTTCGAATCATGTCGCCCCGACCATGGTTTGGGCCCGGGTTGCGGGCCTTTTGTCCATCTGCCCGTAGCTCAGTTGGATAGAGCAACAGCCTTCTAAGCTGTGGGTCGGGGGTTCGATTCCCTCCGGGCAGGCCAACGGCCGCTTGCGGAGAAAGACTACCCAGTCTGATGGGTACAGTGTTGGCACCGTCCAACCCGAGACACGAAATTTGCTATGCGCCCTCACTGTACTTCGACTACCCCCATTTTCCAGCCCCAGCACGGTCAAAGGGCCACAGTGCGACATCGCAGGTCGTGATTGTGGGCGCTGGCCCTGTGGGCATGACGGCCGCACTCACGCTGGCGCGCTGGGGTGTCCCGTGTTTGCTGCTGGACAACAAGTCCACCTTCAACGATGGCAGCCGTGCCATTTGTCTGGCGCGCCAGAGTTTTCATATCTTTGAGTCCGTGGGGGTCGTGGACGCTTTTTTGGGCAAGTCATTGCCCT
>JALRAA010000586.1 GCA_023262645.1 Burkholderiaceae bacterium | reverse complement strand
TTAGGCTTCCCTTTCACGACTGTCAATGTGATGACAGCAAATGAAATCAAAAGGAATGCAACTTCATTTTGTAATTGGCAACAGAAGCTTGCTTCGCCACAACAAAAACAAGGCAATGCCCAAGTTCAATGCATTCCAAAGCACGCCATTGATGAATGCCGCGTGATACGAACCGGTTAAGTCAAACACCTTGCCCGACATCCAACCACCGAGCGCCATGCCAATCATGGTGGCCATGATGACGGCCCCCACCAACACCCCCACCTTTTGCGCAGGAAAATACTCGCGCACGATGATGGCGTAAGAAGGCACGATGCCGCCTTGAAACAAACCAAACAAGGCAGAGATCACATACAGCGAGACCATGCCATCAAATGGCAAGAACATCAGCAGCGCCACGCCTTGCAGCACCGAGCCCAGCACCAAAGTGCGCAGCCCGCCAATGCGATCGCAAATGACACCCGAGACCAAGCGACTCACAATGCCGCACGCCAACATAAGGGACAAC
>JALRAA010000585.1 GCA_023262645.1 Burkholderiaceae bacterium | reverse complement strand
CGCGCGTTGCTCTGCCAAACGCAAGGCGGCTTCAAAACTTTCGGCAATGCGCTGGCGCAATGCATCGCGCGCTGGCGCTTCGGCTTCATGGCGAATTTTGAGCCGGTCCACCACCACATCGATGTCGTGCTTTTCGGTTTTCTTCAGGGTGGGCAAATCTTCCACTTCAAAGGTTTCGCCGTTGATGCGAAAGCGCACATACCCCAGCGCCTGCATTTGTTCGAAGACTTTCTCAAACTCACCTTTGCGTTCGCGCGCAATGGGCGCCACGATCATGAGGCGCGTGTCTTCGGGAAGTTCTAAAACCGCATCGACCATTTGGCTCACGGTTTGCGCTTGCAGTGCTAAGTTGTGATCAGGGCAATACGGTGTGCCTGCGCGTGCAAACAACAAGCGCAGGTAGTCGTGAATTTCGGTCACGGTGCCCACGGTAGAACGTGGGTTGTGGCTGGTGGCTTTTTGTTCGATGGAAATGGCGGGCGACAGGCCCTCGATCAAATCGACATCGGG
>JALRAA010000584.1:252-512 GCA_023262645.1 Burkholderiaceae bacterium | reverse complement strand
ATTAGAGCGTCCAGCAGAATGTATGCGCGAGTGGAAACAGTTCATATTGGAAGCAGCAAGACTTAATGCAGTTTCCCTATTTCAAGTTCCATCAATCAGGGTGGCTTAGTAGCGATGACAGACGTACTTTTTACCAATGTTCGCGTCTTTGATGGTGGAGGTGAAACTCCGTTCACTGGAGAAGTTCTTGTTCAGGGAAACCGAATTGCCCGAGTTACCCAGAGTTCCCCCGGGGCTAGAAGTCAATTAGTCTTCGGAGC
>JALRAA010000584.1:0-242 GCA_023262645.1 Burkholderiaceae bacterium | reverse complement strand
AAGTTGTTTATGGAGCTGGCGCTTTTTTGATGCCCGGAATGATCGAGGCACATACTCACTTTTCGTGGAATGCTCAGCCAAATTTGGAATCTATTCAGCGGATGCCACCTGAGGAACACATTTTGTGGTGCGCCCAAGTTGCAGAGAAGTACCTCGACATGGGGTGGACGTCTTGCGTCGGTGCTGCATCAGCAAAGCCTCGGCTAGATGTGGTAATCCGCAATGCAATTAATGACGGAGCG
>JALRAA010000583.1 GCA_023262645.1 Burkholderiaceae bacterium | reverse complement strand
GCTCGTAGGTGGTGAAGCGCTTCTCGCAGGAGCCGCACTGTCGCCGCCGGCGGATGAAATCGCCTTCCTCGGACACCCGGGTCTCCACCACTTGGGTGTCGTTATGTCCGCAGAAAGGACATTTCATCTCATTTGTATACCGGAAAGCGCGCGGTCAGGGCACTGACTTTGGCCCGCACAGCAGCGATGTTGGCCTCATCGCGCGGCTTGTCCAGCACATCAGCAATCAGGTTGGCAGTGAGGCGGGCTTCCTCATCCTTGAAGCCACGGGTAGTCATGGCTGGTGTGCCCACCCGCACCCCGCTGGTGACCATCGGTTTTTCCGGGTCGTTGGGGATAGCGTTCTTGTTGATGGTCATGTGGGCTGAGCCCAGCACCGTTTCAGCTTCTTTGCCAGTGATGCCCTTTGAGCGCAGGTCCACCAGCATTAAATGGCTCTGGGTGCTGCCGCTGACAATGCGCAATCCGCGCTGGGTCAGGGTTTCGGCCACGATCTTGGCGTTTTTAAGTAC
>JALRAA010000582.1 GCA_023262645.1 Burkholderiaceae bacterium | reverse complement strand
TTAGAAGCTGTTTCAGTTATAGTCCAAGTTGTTTCCTTTAAATTAACAGGAAAAAGAGTTTTTAGGATGGCACCAATACATCATCATTATGAAAAAAAAGGATGGCCAGAGTCAACTGTTGTAATTAGATTTTGGATCATTTCAATAATATTAGCACTAATTGGATTGGCTACCCTTAAGTTGAGATAATGAGTAATAACTCGAATATCTTTAAAAATAAAAAAATTTTAATATATGGTTTAGGTAAAAGTGGTATTTCAACTTTTAATTTTTTAAAGAAATATAATGAAGTTTTTTTATTTGATGATTATCAAAAAAAAAATTTACCAAGTAATATTAAAAAAAATATTATTTCACAAAAAAAAATAGATAAGATTAAATTTGATTTAATTATATTAAGCCCAGGTATTGATATCAATAAATGTAAACTAAAAAAGTTTTTACATATAAATTTAGGAATTATTTATACAGATTTTGATATTTTTTATTCATTTAATAAAAATACCTGTATC
>JALRAA010000581.1 GCA_023262645.1 Burkholderiaceae bacterium | reverse complement strand
CATGTGCTGAAGCGTTACGTGCGAAGCCGTCGTATGGACCAACAATGCCAGCGAGTTCTGCTGAGCGCTTGTAGGTAATACCTGACATAAGAGATGTGATTGCACCAGCAAGTGCGCGTCCACCTTCAGAGTCGTATGCAAGACCTGATGCCATAAGAAGTGCACCAAGGTTTGCATAACCGATTCCGAGCTGACGGTATGCACGTGTTGTCTCACCGATTGCCTCTGTTGGGAAGTCAGCGAAGCAGATTGAAATATCCATCGCAGTGATGATCATTTCTGCTGCCTTAGCAAATGTCTTTGAATCGAATGATCCATCTGCCTTGAGGAACTTCATCAAGTTAAGTGAAGCCAAGTTACATGATGAGTTATCGAGTGACATGTACTCAGAGCAAGGGTTAGACGCATTGATGCGACCTGTCTCTGGGTTTGTGTGCCAATCATTGATGGTGTCGTCGTACTGAATTCCAGGATCTGCACATGCCCATGCAGCTTCTGCCATCTTGCGGAAGA
>JALRAA010000580.1:245-514 GCA_023262645.1 Burkholderiaceae bacterium | reverse complement strand
AAATTAAGACAGCGCTTGATCTCATTTACGATAGGCGAGAATTTGATGGCGATCTCTGCACCTATGACCCACTTCAAAAATTCTTAGAACTTTTTGACGGAGTAGAAGTAACTAGCTCCAAGGCTTCGCGCGCTGCAGAACTTGCCGCTCTGCCTTTAGGTGAACGACTTTCACGACGAATCATTGATGGCGAGAAACAAGGGTTAGAAGGAGATCTCACCGAGGCGAGAAGCTCCGGAATCGCTCCGCTAGCAATCATTAACGATTAT
>JALRAA010000580.1:0-235 GCA_023262645.1 Burkholderiaceae bacterium | reverse complement strand
CGTTCTTCAGTCAGCGGAAGTAATGAAGAACGCAGTAGCGTTGTTAGAGCCATTCATGGAGAAGAGCGAGAATTCAGGTCGAGGCAAAATACTTTTGGCAACAGTAAAAGGCGATGTGCATGACATTGGCAAAAATCTCGTAGACATCATCCTCACTAATAACGGATATACCGTAATTAATATCGGGATTAAACAGACCATTAATCAAATAATTGATGCAGCACAAGAACATGAT
>JALRAA010000057.1 GCA_023262645.1 Burkholderiaceae bacterium | reverse complement strand
GTGAACGATGCCGTCTTTCAGCAGAACATCTGCCATGTAGTCATCGACTGCAGTGATGACCCGACCGTTGCGGATCAAGGTGGCGCTGGCGTTGATCGACATAAAAGGCTCCCTGACAGTGTGAGGGCACCAACGATTTGTTGGTGTGTAAAAAAGGGGTTTACATCAGCAAATGCTCACCGGCATTGTCGCCGCCCAAGATGACGTAGTTCACTTTGCGCACATCCATCAGCTTGGTACCGCCTGCGTATGAAATAGAGCTTTGCAAGTCCTCTTGCATTTCGCGCAGCGTGTCTTTCAACTGACCTTTGATGGGTTCGAGAATGCGCTTACCTTCCACGTGTTTGTACTCGCCTTTGTTGAAGTCGGAGGCAGAGCCGTAATATTCCTTGAACAGCCTGCCGTCCACTTCAACCGTCTGGCCAGGGGACTCTTCGTGGCCCGCCAGCATCGAGCCAATCATCACCATGGAGGCTCCAAAGCGAATGCTTTTGGCGATATCGCCGTGCTCGCGAATACCGCCATCGGCAATGATCGGCTTGGTGGCCACGCGGGCACACCATTTGAGTGCTGAGAGTTGCCAGCCACCCGTGCCAAAGCCGGTTTTGAGCTTGGTGATGCAAACCTTGCCGGGGCCAATGCCGACCTTGGTGGCGTCTGCGCCCCAGGTTTCTAAATCGATGACTGCCTCGGGTGTGCCGACGTTGCCCGCGATGACGAAAGCGCTTGGCATGTGTTCCTTCAGGTAGGCAATCATCCGTTGCACATTGTCAGAATGCCCGTGCGCGATATCGATGGTGATGTACTCTGGCGCCAAGCCCTCTGCGCGCCATGCATTGACGGTGTCGTAATCGGCTTGTTTCACACCGAGCGATACCGATGCAAACATGCCTTTGGTGGCGCAGTCGCGCACATATTTCAAGTTGTCTAAATCGAATCGGTGCATCACATAAAAATAACCGTTCGAGGCCAGCCATTCGCAAATGCTTTCATTCACCACGGTCTTCATGTTGGCGGGAACCACCGGCAAGCGAAAACTTCGGTTGCCTAGGGTGACGCTGGTGTCACATTCGGCGCGGCTTTGAACCCGGCATTTGCGCGGGAGCAAAAGAATATTGTCGTAATCAAAAATTTCCATGAACCAGGCTCCTGAGAGTAAAAGAGGAGAGCGCTTGGCCTGGCCGGTTAATGCAACCGGACGCAAGAATCTTGGGCCCGGTGATTGATTCTACGCACATCGGCACCGATACCTGCCTGCCTACAATCGACTACATGTCAACTTCATTCAGCACAGACGCTGTCCCCGTTTCTGCATCGTCCTCTCCCTTGTTACAAGGCCTCAACCCAGAGCAGCAAGCCGCGGTGGGTTTGCCGGCGCAACACGCGCTGATATTGGCCGGCGCAGGTTCGGGTAAGACCCGGGTGCTCACCACCCGCATTGCCTGGTTGTTGCAAACCCGTCAGGTGTCGCCGGGCGGTTTGATTGCCGTGACCTTCACCAACAAAGCCGCCAAAGAGATGCTCACTCGCTTGAGTGCCATGCTGCCGGTAAATGTGCGCGGCATGTGGATCGGCACATTCCATGGTTTGTGCAACCGTTTTTTACGCGCCCATTGGAAGCTTGCCAACTTACCGCAGTCCTTCCAAATTCTTGATACCCAAGACCAGTTGTCTGCCGTCAAGCGATTGCTCAAGCAATTCAACATAGACGACGAACGCTTTCCCCCCAAGCAAGTGCAATGGTTTATTGCAGGATGCAAGGAAGAAGGTTTGCGCCCCAAAGATGTGGTCGTTCGAGACGCTGAAACCCGCCAAAAGGTGGAGCTCTACCAACTCTATGAAGACCAGTGTCAACGCGAGGGAGTGGTGGATTTTGGCGAGTTGATGTTGCGCAGTTACGAGTTGTTGCGCGACAGCGATGCCCTCAGAGCGCATTACCAAGAGCGCTTCAAACATATTTTGATCGATGAGTTTCAGGACACCAACCGCTTGCAGTACGCCTGGATCAAACTCTTGTGTGGCCCGCAAAGCGCGGTGATGGCGGTGGGCGACGATGACCAAAGCATTTATGCATTCCGTGGCGCACGCGTGGGCAATATGGCGGATTTTGTGCGCGAGTTTGAAGTTCAGCACCAAATCAAACTTGAGCAAAACTACCGCAGCCACAGCCATATTCTGGACACCGCCAACGAGCTGATTCGGCACAACAAAACCCGTTTGGGAAAAAACCTGCACACCACCCAAGGTGCAGGCGAGCCGGTGCGGGTCATGGAGTCGCCAGGCGACTTGGCTGAAGCCCATTGGATCGTGGAAGAAATCAAGCAATTGCTGCGCGATGGCCGCGACGGTGACGGCAGCAAGGGTGTCGCCACACGCAGTGAAGTGGCTGTGCTCTACCGCAGTAACGCACAAAGCCGTGTGATTGAGACCGCATTGTTCAATGCGGCCATGCCTTATCGCGTGTACGGTGGGCTGCGCTTTTTTGAGCGCGCTGAAATCAAACACGCGCTGGCGTATTTGCGGCTGTTGGAAAACCCACGTGACGACACCAGTTTCATGCGCGTTGTCAATTTTCCGCCGCGTGGCATAGGTGCACGCAGCATTGAGCAATTGCAAGATGCTGCCCGTGCCAGCGGCTGTGCCTTGCACGATGCAGTCAGCAGCATCGGTGGCAAAGCCGGTGCCAATATTTCTGCGTTTGTTGCCAAGCTCGATGTGCTGCGAGAGCAAACGCAAGGACAAACCTTGCGTCAAATCATTGAACTGGTGCTTGACCACAGTCGGTTGATTGAACACTACCAAGCCGAGCGTGAAGGCGCAGACCGGGTTGAGAACTTACAGGAATTGGTCAACGCCGCAGAAAGTTTTGTGACGCAAGAAGGCTTTGGCAAAGACGCGGTGGCGTTGCCGGTGGATGAAGCGGTGCAAAGCCAAGTGGAATTTGACGCAGCACAAGCCCTGCTTGCGGGTGCATCTTTGCAACCCAATGCCGAAACCGGTGAAACACTGTCACCGTTGGCCGCGTTTCTCAGCCACGCGGCCCTTGAAGCCGGAGACAACCAAGCCCAAGCCGGTCAAGATGCGATCCAACTGATGACGGTACATGCAGCCAAGGGTTTGGAATTTGACTGCGTGTTTATCACCGGGTTGGAAGAAGGCTTGTTTCCCCATGAAAACGCAATGAGCGATTTTGAAGGGCTGGAAGAAGAAAGACGTTTGATGTATGTGGCCATCACACGGGCACGCAAACGTTTGTACCTGAGCCATTCGCAAACCCGCATGCTGCACGGGCAAACCCGCTACAACATCAAAAGCCGATTCTTCGATGAAATGCCTGAACACACATTGAAATGGTTGTCTGCGCAAACAGGATTGCAAGCGCCTGCGATGTGGGGCAGCAGGCCTGCCGGTTTTGGCAATAACGACGCAGGGCGCGCAGGTTTTTTCACACCTGCTCCGCCCTCTGTGCCACAACGCCAAGCACCGGTGGCCAGTGGCCCCAATGCTTGGGTGCGCAGTGGCTTGCAAGTCTTTCATGCCAAATTTGGCGAAGGCACCGTGGTGTCGATGGAGGGCTTAGGCGAGGATGCGCGCGCTCAGGTGAAATTCAATCGGCATGGGGTGAAATGGCTGGCCTTGTCGGTGGCCAAACTGACACCGATTTGATGCGTTCAGGCGATCAAGGGTTCGCTGATGAAGCAGTCCCGAAAACTGTAGTACGTCGATGAAAAAAACATCGCAGCGAGCATGATGGAAGCGGGCAACATCAAAGTGAAAGTGAGTTGACCATCACCAAACAGCATGCTGACCAAGCTCAACAGCAAACTGGTGGTTAGAAAAATACTGACCCAAGTCAAACCAAACACGGCAAAAGCTCGCCAATTGGCCCAGCATGCCATGAAGCTGAAAAAAATACTTTTGGCCAAAGGTTGTGCATGCCAATGCATCAAGGCAGGCGCATGCCAAAAAAGTGTGGAAAGCGGTATGTACATCAACATGCTGAATACGGCGGCTTCCAGTTGCGGGCCGTCACTCAACAAAGATTCTTCTGCGATAGAGCCGCCGCCCATGTAGGTGCGGGCAAATTCACCGCTGTCAAACACAGACGACATGGCCAACACAAAACAAAACAGCAGTGCATACAAAAAACCCAGCAACACCATGCTTTTGGATTGCGCCGCCCCTTGTCTGAATCCGACGATCAACATGCTGGGCATGGGGAAGCGTGCCAGATCTGCTTCACGCGCGGCGGCCATCAAGCCCAATGAAGCCGCGGGAATGAACATCAAGCCCAAAAAACTTCCACCGTAAGACAGCAAGGAGGTCATGGACGCCAACACCATGAAAAGCAGGAACAAACCGCTGAGAGCCAGAGGCTGCCGCCAAAAATTGCGAATGCCTTGCCTGACCCAAAGTGAACCGGTACGGGCTTTGACAACGTTGAGTTTCATAGGTCAGAGTGTGACAGGGTCATGCAATCTTTGTGTGAGGACACGTTCAAAGTGCGTGGGATCGTGGGGTTGCAGCATGCTGGCTTGGCGCGGCAGGTGAAAATCCCACAGACGTGAAATCCAAAAACGCAAAGCCGCCGCGCGCAACATGGGATTGAACAAAGCGCGTTCGCAAGCATTCAAGGGGCGCACCCGCTGATAAGCCGACAGCATGGCATGCAGCCTTGCATGGTCCATTTCACCGGTTTGCAAATCGACACACCAGTCGTTGACACACACACCCAAGTCGAACAGCCAATGGTCGCAACCAGCGAAATAAAAATCGAACACGCCACTGAGTTGTTCGCCGTCGAACATGACGTTGTTGCGAAATGCGTCGGCATGCACAGGCCCGCTGGGCAATCCCGCATAGGCAGACATACTGCTGACATGGTTTTGGTAAGACAACTCGTGAGTCAATAACTGGTGTTGATCTGCCGACAGAAAAGGCAACACAGAAGGCACGGTTTCATTCCACCAAGCCAGTCCGCGCAAATTGATTTGAAAACGGTCGAAATCGCGGGCGGCCACATGCATTTGCGCCAAGGTTTGGCCCATGGCTGCACAGTGCGTTGTCGAGGGTCGTAATTCAGATTGACCCTTCAAGCGATTGACGACTGCAGCCGGTTTGTCCAGCAAGTGGAGCAAGATATCGCCTTGCAGATCAGATTGGGGGTCGGGCACGGGAATGCCGCGGGCTGCCAAGTGCTTCATCAGGTACAAGTAAAACGGCAGCTGTTCGTGGGTGAGTCGTTCGAACAGTGTTAAGACGTATTCGCCTTGGTCTGTGGTCAGAAAATAGTTGGTGTTTTCGATGCCGCTGCTGATGCCTTGCAATTGCACCAGTTCGCCAATGGACAACTGACTCAACAATGCGCGGGCTTGTTGCTCGGTGACTTCGGTGAAAACGGCCATGGCAAAGGAGAGAACAGCTCGGGCAAAAAAGAAGAATCGATTGTAGGCACAATCACTGGCATGCAAGACACACCTACTTTACTGCTGGTTGACGGCTCCAGTTACCTCTACCGCGCCTTTCACGCCATGCCCGATTTGCGCGCAGACCGCAACGATCCCCACAGCCAAGCCACCGGCGCGATTCGTGGCATGGTCAATATGCTGACCAGTTTGCGCCGGGATTGGCCCACGGCCCATGCGGTGTGTGTGTTTGACGCCAAAGGCCCAACATTTCGTGATGCCATTTATCCCGAATACAAGGCCACGCGATCACCCATGCCGGACGACTTGCGCAGCCAAATCGAGCCCATACATCGGTTGGTCAAATTGATGGGTTGGCCATTGCTCGATGTGCCGGGCGTGGAGGCTGATGATGTGATTGCCACGCTGGCGCATGTGGCGGCAGAACAAGGCATGCAAGTGGTCGTCTCCAGCGGCGACAGAGATTTGAGCCAGTTGGTCAATGAACGCATCACCATCATCGACACCATGAACGGTAAAAAACGCGATGTCGCGGGTGTCACCGAAGAGTTTGGGGTGCCTCCGCGTTTGATGATCGACTACCAGACGCTGGTGGGTGACACCGTCGATAACGTACCCGGTGTGCAAAAAGTAGGGCCCAAAACTGCCGCCAAATGGTTGATGGAATACGGCTCTTTGGATGCATTGCTGGAACATGCTCATGAGATCAAAGGGGTGGCGGGTGAAAACCTGCGCCAAGCGCGCGAATGGTTGCCCACCGGTCGGCAATTGGTGAGCATGAAAACCGATTGCGATTTGCGCGAGTACCTACCCGGTTGGCCGCAGCTCGATGGCATTTTGGTGCAACCCGCCCAAGAAGCAGAACTGCTTGAGTTTTATCGCCAATATGGATTCAAAGGCTTGGTGACCGCCATGTCGTCAAACACGCCGCAGCCTCGCATCGCCGCGGCGGCACACACTGGCGTAGAGGGTGAAGTTGGTGTGTTGTTTGATACGCCTGCACCGCTGTCGGAAGTACCCGTGAATTACGAAACCGTGCTCACCTGGGACAGCTTTGAGCGTTGGTTGGATGTGGTGCAACACGCAGCGTTGGTGGCCCTTGATACCGAGACCACGTCCTTGGTGGAAATGCAAGCGCAATTGGTAGGCATCAGCTTTTGCGTGGATGCAGGGCAGGCCGCGTACATCCCGTTGGCGCATAACGCCGCAGATGCCCCGGCGCAATTGCCGTTGTTGCAAGTGTTGGAAAAACTCAAGCCTTGGTTAGAAGATGCGAGCAAAGCCAAACTGGGTCAGCATGTCAAATACGACCGGCATGTGTTTGCCAACCACGGCATTGAAGTGCAAGGCTATGTGCACGACACCATGCTGCAAAGTTATGTGCTGGAAGTGCACAAGCCTCACAGTTTGGAGAGCTTGGCGCAGCGCCATTTGGGGCGGCAAGGTTTGTCGTATGAAGACCTGTGCGGTAAGGGCGTGCACCAGATTTCTTTTGCACAAGTAGAAGTAGAAAAGGCTTCGCACTATGCGTGTGAAGACGCAGACTTCACCTTGTCCGTGCACCAGCGTTTGTGGCCGTTGTTGCAAGCCGATGAGAAGTTGAATTTTGTCTACCAGTTGGAAATGCAAAGCAGCGAAGCGCTCTACCGCATCGAAAGAAATGGGGTGTTGATCGATGCGCCTACGCTGGCCGCGCAAAGCCACGAATTGGGCTTGCGCATCATGCAACTTGAAGAAGAGGCGTATGCCATCGCAGGGCAGCGATTCAACTTAGCCTCGCCCAAACAGCTGGGAGAAATATTTTTTGACAAGCTCGGGTTACCTGTGGTTAAAAAAACCGCCACAGGAGCACGCAGTACGGACGAAGAGGTGCTGGAGAAATTGGCAGATGACTACCCGTTGCCCAAGAAAATTTTGGAACATCGGTCGCTCTCCAAACTCAAAGGCACCTACATTGACAAATTGGCGCAATTGGCGACGCCGCAAACCGGCAGGGTGCATACCCACTATGCACAAGCCGTTGCAGTCACTGGCCGCTTGTCGAGCAACGATCCCAATTTACAAAACATTCCCATTCGCACACCCGAAGGCAGAAGGGTGCGAGAAGCCTTCGTCGCTGCCCCCGGGCATGTGATTGCCAGTGCCGATTACAGCCAAATTGAATTGCGCATCATGGCGCACATCAGCGAAGACCCTGCGTTGCTCGACTTTCGGCGGGTTCTTCGAGGGCGCCTCGGGGTGAACCGTGGCGCCGGCCTGCTGCATCAGCATGAGCGCGACGATGGAAGCGGCTGTGGTGATCATGGCTGTCTCT
>JALRAA010000579.1 GCA_023262645.1 Burkholderiaceae bacterium | reverse complement strand
GCTTCCGGAATGTACAAGCCGGTCAGGCCCAACTCGGCCAGCTCGGTGTAGGCCTCGCGCGAGAAGCCGCCGTGTGCCACGATGCCGCGACGGCGCTCGAAGTCATAACCCTTGTCCACCCACTTGCGAACGGCGTCGCGCAGTTGTTCCTGGTCGTCAGAGAAATTGAAATCCATGATTGTTCCTTTCAGTTTCTCAGGGCTTAGCCGAGAACGGTTTGCGCGACGATGTTGCGCTGAACTTCGTTCGAGCCGCCATAGATGGTGGTCTTGCGCATATTAAAGTACGAACTGGCCAAGGGAGCGCAGTGCAAGGCGCCAATTTGGTCACCTTGCCAGCCCGCCTCCATGGCTTCTTGAATGAAGGGCAAGCTGTAGGGACCACCGGCGAGCATCATCAGCTCGGTATAACGCTGCTGCATTTCACTGCCGCGAATTTTCAGCAAGCCGGCAATGTCCAGCGACTGCTTGCCTGACTTTTCAGCCGACAACACACGCAGCACCAGCATCTCCAA
>JALRAA010000578.1 GCA_023262645.1 Burkholderiaceae bacterium | reverse complement strand
CTTCATGGTGCTGAAGGCGAGGCCATTGCCCTGCACATGCGCGAGCGGCCCCTGCCACACGGTGGGCACACCGGCCGACAGCGTGACACCTTCGCTTTCAAACAATTCGTGCAGGCTCTTGCCGTCCAGCCCCGGGCCGGGGAAAACCAGCTTGGCGCCTACCATGCAGGCCGAGTACGGCAGGCCCCAGGCGTTGACGTGGAACATGGGCACCACCGGCAATATGCTGTCGCGCGCTGAAAGGCACATGACGTCGGGTAAAGCACATGCGTACGCATGCAACAAGGTAGATCGGTGGCTGTAGAGGGCGGCTTTCGGGTTGCCCGTGGTGCCACTGGTGTAGCACATGCTCGATGCCGAGTTTTCATCAAATGTCGGCCACTCGTAGGCGGTGGAACGATGTCCCATCCAGGCCTCGTAACTCAACAAGCCAGGAATGCCGCTGTCGGCAGGCAACTTGTCGGCATCGCACAAGGCAATCCAGTGTTTGACGGAGGGGCACTTGGCATGCACC
>JALRAA010000577.1 GCA_023262645.1 Burkholderiaceae bacterium | reverse complement strand
GGCGCGGGGGTCGGATACGTTCCTTCAAGAGTCACAGCGATGGGGCAAGTGAAACTGCCTGACGTATGCACGACAGGTGTTTGGCCGCAATCGCCTCAGCCCCACGCAGAGCCGCCATTACTGTGGTTAGCTCGCTCTCTAGAAAGTAGAAAGAGTATTACGTACGTAAGCAGTAGATTGGCATCTGAAACAGGCGAGCGTGCGGCGGCTCCAGCGACGACAGCTTACATGCTTTTCGAATACTAACTAGTAGTACTTTAGTAACGTTGTTTGTCTTTTTCTCTTCTCAATAGTTGAACTCTATAACGCCGTTCATCACCATGTTGTTCCGTTCTGTTTTCTTCCTTGCCTGTGCTTCATCTGTTGCCGCGTTTACGCACTCCATTCAAAGGTTAGTAGTGCCATGCCCAGGTTTCTCCTTGTTTTGTGAAATAATGTTAACATTGGGGTGGGGGAGCGTTGCCTCTCAAGAAGTTCAACTGGAACAAATCTTTATGGCTTTTGTTCTTTTCTATTC
>JALRAA010000576.1 GCA_023262645.1 Burkholderiaceae bacterium | reverse complement strand
GCGGTCACCAACACGCAAGGCATGGTGAGAAATTGTCAGCGTCACTCCAGAAGTCAACAGCAATGCCGTGTTGATCGTTGGGATAGGAAACGGACCCATCGTTTCAAATTTATCGATCGTTCCTGCGGGGCCGGTGTTACCCCAGTTCGCTGCAAAATCTGGCCACAAAATTTTGTGGTCGATGTCGGCTAGCCAAGGCATGCTGATCGAACGTGCATAAAACAGCGCACCAAAAAATGCACCGAAGAACATGACTTCGGAAAAAATAAACCAGCTCATGCTCCAGCGATACGAGGTATCGATACGAGCGTTGTATAGGCCGCCCTCGGATTCGGCGATAGCATCACCAAACCAAAAATACAGCACAGTCAGCGCTGACAAAATTCCAATAAAGTTCAAAGGCTTACCAAACCCATAGCCATTGCACGGTATTTTTTGCGTGCACTTTCAAACACCTCACATTGCAGAGTGATAGTGCACGCTTGAACTGGGCAATTGCACTGGAATTGGCTAGCGA
>JALRAA010000575.1 GCA_023262645.1 Burkholderiaceae bacterium | reverse complement strand
GCACCAGCACCGCAGCCCACCACCTCGGGCCGACCCTGACGGCTTCCTACGCTGGGCCGTTCTCGCTCTGCCGCCGGTGACCAGCACCGTTCCTTCCACTGCCTTCAGCCCTGATCCGGCAGCGCTGGCCCTCGCCGCCCGCCCCAACGGCCTCGGTCGCTACGGCCAGTTCGGTGGCCAGTACGTGCCGGAAACGCTGATGCCGGCCCTGGCGGAGCTGGAGGCCGCCGCCGCCGAGGCCTGGAAGGATCCCGCCTTCACCGAGCGGCTCAACCCGATGCTGCGCACCTATGTGGGGCGCCCGAATCCGCTGTATGAGGCCGAGCGCCTCAGTGAGCACTACCGCCGCCCTGAGGGTGGGCCGCGCCTCTGGCTGAAGCGCGAAGACCTCAACCACACCGGCGCCCACAAGATCAACAACGCCCTCGGTCAGGCGTTGCTGGCCCTGCGGATGGGAAAGAAACGGATCATTGCTGAAACCGGCGCCGGTCAACACGGCGTGGCCACCGCCACCGTGTG
>JALRAA010000574.1 GCA_023262645.1 Burkholderiaceae bacterium | reverse complement strand
TGAGTTTTGCGGGGGACATGGACGTGGCCATCGCCATACGCACGGGCATCATCAAAAACGACATTTTGTATGTGCAAGCGGCGGCTGGCGTCGTGGCTGACTCTGTGCCAGACATGGAATGGCAGGAAACAGAACACAAGGCACGGGCGTTGCTGCGTGCCAGTGAGTTGGTCGAGGAGGGGCTGGAATGAAGCTCTTGATGATCGACAACTACGACAGCTTCACCTACAACTTGGTGCAGTATTTTGGAGAGCTCGGTGCGGACATTGAAGTGTGTCGCAACGATGAAATCACAGTGGCGGACATCACCGCCATGGCTCCGAGCCATTTGGTGGTGTCGCCTGGGCCGTGTTCCCCTGCCGAGGCGGGCATTTCGGTGGCGGCCATAGCGCATTTCGCGGGCAAGTTGCCCATCTTGGGGGTGTGTTTGGGCCACCAAAGCATAGGCGCGGCATTTGGTGGGCGCATTGTCCGAGCACAGCAATTGATGCATGGCAAAACCAGTGACATCCATACGTT
>JALRAA010000573.1 GCA_023262645.1 Burkholderiaceae bacterium | reverse complement strand
GCCGCCGAAGTGCCCGCAAAACTTTGTCGCAATGCATCAAATGCTGCGAACAACATGGTGGTGTCGAGGGCAACCAAAAAGGCAGCACCGCATGCGACCCAAAACGCGGGCCATGGCGATTTGACTGCAGCAGGTGAAGTCTCAGCCGTCTGAGATGGGATATTTTGAGCTGTCTTCATTTCAACGCACTGCCGCCATTGTGGGCTGCGCGGGTGCAAATGCACGGCTGACGCAATGGGTTCCTGTCATGAGAACGGTGGAATTTTGAATGTTCATGGTTTTCTCTCTTTATGATAGTCATCATATTTTTAGATGAATATTGATTTCTTGGTTAGCAAAATCAATCAATGGTGGGTGAAATTTTTGTATCGCTCAAGCAGCGATTGGCGTGCTTGAGCCAGAATGGCGCGGCCTTCTTTGCCGTCAAGCGTTCGCGCCAATTGCAAGGCACCGACCATCGTCGCTGTCACGACGGCGGCTTCATTCTCATCGGTCGGGTCAGGCAGCGTCGATTGCACCA
>JALRAA010000572.1 GCA_023262645.1 Burkholderiaceae bacterium | reverse complement strand
CTTCTTGCGCGGGGTATTTGTGCGCCACCGCCCATCGGGGTTCTCGGCTGACCATGCCCAAGCGGGCTTGCAAAGCAATCTGGTTGACCTTGTACACCACACCGTCAATGTCGAAAGGCAATTGGTCGCGGGCTTGTGCAATCTGTTGGTGATAGCCGATCAAGCCTTGCGCACCTGTCACCAATTGACAATCATCTGACACGGGAAAGCCCCATTGCTTGAGCGCCATCAATATTTGGTGGTGGGTGCCGTAGGTTTGCAAACCGTTCAATGTGGCTTCTACCGGGGACAACACCGCATCAGATGGCGCATGAAAATGCAGTGCATAAGCAAAAAAACTCAGTGGTCGTTGCGCTGCAATTTTCGGGTCGAGTTGCCGTACCGCACCCGCAGCAGCATTGCGGGGATTGACAAAGGTTTTTTCGTTTTTGGCGCCTTCGGCGATGCGTGATCGTTGTCGCTCGTTCAAACTTTCAAAATCGTCGCGACGCATATACACCTCGCCCCTCACCTCAAGCTGT
>JALRAA010000571.1 GCA_023262645.1 Burkholderiaceae bacterium | reverse complement strand
GGGCGTCCACAGCGCCCGGTGGCAGCACAAAGGCGGGTTTGCTCGGGCCATCAAACCAATCCAGCCAGCCCGCAGTTTTGGTGAAGTCACCAGAGGTGGGTTTGCTCATGCTGCGTGCCTCAATCGATGTAGCGCAAGCCGGCCTTGGCCAAGGGCTCGCGCATGTTGTACATGTCCAGCCCAAGCACGCCGCTGGCAAGCTTGTTGCGCTTGTCGCCCTCGTTGGCCTCGCGCGCCTGCGCCGCCTTGAGGGTTTGGGCGACCAAGGCCTTGGGCACGATCACCACGCCGTCGTCATCGGCCACCACCACGTCACCCGGGTTCACTTGCGCGCCCGCGCACACCACCGGAATATTCACCGAGCCCAAGGTGGCCTTGATGGTGCCCTTGGCGCTGATGCCCTTGCTCCAGACAGGAAAGCCCATCTTGGTCAGTTCGGCCACATCGCGCACGCCAGCATCGATGATCAGCGCACGGGCGCCGCGAGCCATGAACGAGGTCGCGAGCAAGTCGCCAAAAAAA
>JALRAA010000570.1 GCA_023262645.1 Burkholderiaceae bacterium | reverse complement strand
GCTCACCGGCCAGCAGGTTGCTGACCGCGCGCAGGGTCGTGGTTTTGCCGGCGCCATTGCCGCCCAAGAGCGCCACCACCGAGCCTTCTTGGACCTGCAGCGAGACGCCCTTGAGCACGAGGATCACATGGTTGTAGATGACCTCGATGCCATTGACACTGAGTAAGGCTTGCTGGTTCATGAACGATTCCTGGCGGTCCAACAGGAGATGGTCTGGCATTCAAAAGGCTGCCGGTCTGTTCAAGTGCCGCGGGCGACACTTGAACGAAGGGCCCCGCACCGATGGCGCGGGGCATTCAGAAGACCGGTCAGCTCTGGCAGTCTGACGGGGCTCGGCGGGTGATCTTCTTCTCCGTCGCATAGCGGTCAGCCGAAGCGCGGACCATCGGCTTGATGATCTGGTCGTCTGCCTGCAGCCAATCGGAAGACCAGGTGAACTTGGACCCATCCCAGGTGTGAATGCGTGCCCACGCTGAGCCCATGTGGTCTGCGCAGCTGGTGGACACCGGGCGCATCACCCCCT
>JALRAA010000056.1 GCA_023262645.1 Burkholderiaceae bacterium | reverse complement strand
GTTATCGGAATAAAAAAACAGCTTATCTCCCGGTACTTGAAAAAGCAAGTGCGGGGTGTGTGGCCAGTTTCGGGGCTTGAGCGCTTACAGTGATTTCAAACGGTCGGTAGACGGCACCACGCGTGTCAAGCGCACACCGTAGCGGTCATTGACCAACACCACTTCGCCTTGCGCGACCACGGTGTCGTTGACCAGCAGATCCAGTGGTTCGCCCGCGATGCGATCGAGTTCGACCACGCTGCCTTGGGTAAGCCGCATCAAATCTTTGATCTTGATGCTGGTGCGCCCGACTTCGATCGACAAATTGACCGAAATGTTTTGCAGCACTTCCGGGTTGATGTTGCCAGGCTGAGAGACATGAAACTCTTCCGACGTTGGCGGCATATCGCTGGCATCGGGTTCCTGGTCTTGCGGTTCGGTGGTGGTGTCATTCATCTCGTGCTCCTGCCTGCTTTAGTTTTGTCCGGGGACAATTTGTTTTTCAATCCGCACAGCCACATTCGAGCCGCGGGTACCGATGTTGACCCCAAAAGAGGGCACGTCATTGGCCAAGAATTGCGCCAATTCGGGTTTCTTGAAGAACAGCATGTCGCCTTCCTTCATGGTCTGTAAATGGTGCAACGTGGTTTTGATGTGTCCCATGTTGACTTTGATGTCTATGTGCGAATCGCCAACCGCAACGGCCAAGTCTTCGCGCCATACTTTGTCTGATTCTTCATTGCCATCGCCGGAAGCAACGCGATTGCGCAACAAATCGCGCAAGGGTTTGAGGGTGGCATATGGATAGACCAAATCGATGAAGCCGCGTCCGCCCGAAGCTGTGGCTTCGGCTTCAAATCGGCTGAGCACGACCAAGTCGTTTTCATCGGCGATTTGCGCGAACTGCGGGTTGATTTCAGAGCTGACTTGTTCGCAATCAATTTCGAGCACCGGTCCCCATGCATCTTTGAGCGAGCGGAAAAACACTTCCAAGATGATGTGGATGATGCGTGTTTCAGTGGCGGTGAATAAACGGCCTGGCGGCAAATCTGACACGCCTTTGCCGAACCCGCCAAAAAAACTGTCGAGCGAACTGAACACCACGTTCGGATCGATGATGATCACCGAATTGCCGCGCATCGGGTTGATGCGAATCGTGTTGACCGACAACGGTGCTTTGAGCATGCCGAGGTAGTCGCCAAACTTCATGATTTGCACACGCGTCGGGTTGACACGCGGCGTGGTGCGAAGCACTTCCAACAAACCCAGGCGGAACATGCGAATAAAGCGTTCGTTGATCATGTCGATCGACGACACATTCACGCCCAGGCTGCTGTTTTCGCTGGCCAGGTCGTGCTTGCGCACCCGCACCCCGGTGTTGAAACCGGTGTCCGCTTCGAGCGAACCGTCTTTCAGCCCCTCTGACAGGGCCGACAGTTCTTCCGGACTGAGTAAGTTTTGACGGGTTGCCATGGGCCTTTACTGCATGACAAATGAAGTGAACATGACTTCTTCTACGCCGCCGAAGTCTTCGTATTCTTCGAGCAAAGAATTCATGATGTCTTTGAGCTTGACCGCCAATTCCTTGCGGAATTCAGGCTTGGTGGCTTCGGCTTCCGTGGTTTGACGCATCAAATCGAGCATGGCAGAGCGCAAGGCAAATTCATGCTTTTTGATGTTGTCAAACACGCGTGAGTCGTAATGTGTCATGACCGCGATTTGCACCACCATCACTTTTTTGGAGCCGGTGATGTTGGTCATCAGCTCTTTTTCGATCTGAAAATAGTTTTTCTCGAAACGTGTGGCTTCGGGTGCTTCTTTTTTCAGTTTGGCAGGCGCTTCGTCCTTGGCCTTGGTGGCGGCGGCTTCGAGTTCTTCGAGCTTGTCCATTGCAGCCAGTTCGGCCTTTTTCTCGTAGTAACCCGAAAAATACAACGTACCAAACGCGACACCAACCATCAAAACGATGGCCAAAACAACAATACCGAGAATCAACAAAATCGGTTTTTTCTTTTTCGGCTCTTCCGAACCGGCTTCGGCTTCGGTGACAGGTGCTTCGGTTGCCATGGAAATCTCCTAATTAACTCAATGTTCAGGCGTAACTGTCAAATTGTGAACGCTCGTCACGCCGAGGTGCTTTACCCTCAGCAATTTTCAGGCCAGATTCATCTGACAGTTTCTCACGATTATCGTTATCTTGATTGAATTTGCCAGATTTTGCAGATTGGCCTTGCGTGCCTTGCCCCTGTGCTTGGCCTTGGGCCACAAACACAGACGCGTTGTTCAAGCCCAAATCGGCCAGCGCGTCTTTCAAGCGTTGGCTGCCGTTTTGCAGCAGGTCTTGGGTCAGGTTGGTGTCCGATTGGAAGTGTGCGCTCAGTTTGCCGTCGCGCATTTCTAATTGCACATCGACCAAGCCCAGGCTGGCGGGTTTGAGCGCAAATTTCATCTTCCATTCGCCGGCATTGAGTTTTTCATGCATGCGAGCGGCCAATTCGGTGGTGAGCTTTTGGCTCAATTTGTCGTAGGTCTGCGCCATGTCCGGGTTGTCGGCCAAAGTCGGTGTGGCGGCGGCGTTGGCATGGGCGGGGGCAGGGCGGTTGGCCACGGCGGGCAACGGTGCCGCGCCCACGTCTTTGCCCAAACCGGGCAGGCTGTCAAACGAAGACAGCGCATCAAATTCAGATTTCAACGATTCAATGTCTTCAGCGCGCAATTGCGTGTCCATCATGGACAACACAGCCAGGGTGCTGACCGGCGACGATGCTGCGGAAGCCATTTGTGCCTGCGCGCTGCCTAATTGAATTTGCAGGTTGTTCATTTTGCCCAGCAGGTCTTGGGTATCTGCTTGCACAGTGGGTGCTTGGGCCTGCAATGCTTGGAAGTCCGCCGTGCTGACAGGGCTGTCCATGGACACCGACAAACCGTTGCCCGCCAAGGTGTCAGCGCCCAAAGCCATCGATTGACCGTTGGCCGTGGCATTCATGCCGAAACTCGGCAAACTGTTGATGCCCAATATTTGTTGGGTAGACGGACTGCTGTTGGCCAGCTTGGCTGCCGCTGCGTTGGCCGCTGCTTCGCCAAACAAAGTTTTGACTTGGCTGGGATCCAAACCCATGGCCAGTGCGAAATCGGCCACGCTTTGTTCGCTCGCGGCGGTGTTGGCCGTGGTGATGATTTGCAGCTTGTCGCTGACCGCGATGGTGGTGAGCGACGCATGTGGGGCGGCCAAAGCGCTGGCTTGGGTGTTGTCGCTGGCCAAATCAGCGACTTTGTCCGCACTGTTTGACAGTGCTTCTTGTGCCAAGTCTGAATTGGCCTGCGCCGCTGTCTCAACGTCTGGCAATTGTTCTTCTTGCGTTTGAGTGGCTTGTTCTGGGTTTCCTTGCGTTTTATTCGCAACTTGTACCTGATCCTCAGGCTGGCGGTCGGCGACTTTTTCATCGCTGTCGGTACGGTCGTTGCTTTGGTCTGCCCGATCCGCTTTGGCGGAGGCATGGCGATGCAGGCTGGCTTTTTGTGTATCCGAAGTGGCGGATTTGGCCGAGGCAGGCGGATCGTCAGATTTAGACGGTTGGGGTCGGGTGTCTGTTTTGGGCGCCGCCGGTGGCAAAGCGCCGTTGGAAACGGCAAATGTTGGCCGCTGTGTGTGTTTGAGCGATTGAACTTGGTTGTGCAGGTAACTGGCAAAGTCAGCGCCGGTCAAAGCCTCGGATTTGAAGCGCGCAGCCTCGATCCCCGTGGCATGGGTGTCTGTCACCGGGTTATTCAGGTTGTTGGCCTGGGGTGGGTTCAATGCAGATAAGTTCATATCCGTTCAGTGTTTTCTTAAAAGATGTCCTCTACTAAGCAAGAAACGTGACTGGAAATAGCTTGCCGCTGTCGGTACTGGCTTCCCCAAGTCGCCCAAGGACCTGTCAGCACTTGCTCGTGGTTGGCACATCGCTTGCTTGACCTGTTCGATGGTTCTGAAAAAACCAGAAAAATTGAATTCTTAACGTTTCAAAAACAAGAGAAAAGCCACAATGAGCACTTTGAGCCTGTCAACGATTCGACAGAACTTGGCGAAGTTTGACTACACCGGACTGGGTATTCCCATCCTGGTGTTGTTGATCATGGCCATGTTGGTGCTGCCGTTGCCGCCTTTTTTATTGGACTTTTTGTTTACTTTCAACATTGTGGCGAGCTTGGTGATCATCATGATCTCTATCAGCACGCGCAAACCGCTGGATTTCTCGTCATTTCCCACGGTCTTGTTGTTTGCCACCATGTTGCGCTTGGCGTTGAACGTGGCTTCGACCCGCATTATTTTGGTGGAAGGCCACACCGGCCACGACGCCGCCGGCAAAGTGGTGGCGGCGTTTGGTGAATTTGTGATCGCTGGCAATTATGTGGTGGGCTTCATCATCTTCGCGATTTTGATGATCATCAACTTCATTGTGGTGACCAAAGGTGCTGGCCGGGTATCCGAAGTGAACGCGCGTTTCACCTTGGACGCCATGCCTGGCAAACAAATGTCTATCGATGCCGATTTGAACGCGGGCGTGATCGACCAAGCCACGGCGAAAAAACGCCGCGAAGAGTTGGCCCAAGAATCGGATTTCTTTGGTGCCATGGACGGTGCCTCTAAATTTGTGAGCGGCGACGCCATCGCCGGTTTGCTGATTCTGTTGATCAATTTGGTTGGCGGTTTGGCGATTGGCGTGGTGCAACACGGCCTGTCTGTGTCTGAAGCGGGCAAGATCTACACACTGCTGACCATCGGTGACGGTTTGGTGGCTCAAATCCCCTCTTTGCTGTTGTCGTTGGCCACCGCCATCATCGTGACCCGGGTCACCACCACCGAATCTATTTCAGAGCAGGCCGGCACGCAATTGGCCAACCCGTCTGCCCTGTTTATCTCTGCCATTATTTTGAGCATCTTGGGCTTGGTGCCTGGTATGCCGCATTTGATGTTCATCAGCTTGGCCGCTGCGACCGCCGGTCTGGGTTTGTTGGTGATCAAGAACGAGGTGGAAGAAGAAGCCACCCAAGAGGCTGTGGCGCAAGCCGCGGCCACTTCAGAGGCCACCAAAGATTTGGACTGGGACGATGTCGACCAGGTCGATTTGATTGGATTGGAAATTGGTTACGGCTTGATTCCCTTGGTCAACCCGGAAACCGGCGGTGAACTGATGAGCCGCGTCAAAGGTGTGCGTAAAAAATTGTCTGCCGAACTGGGCTTTTTGGTGCAACCTGTTCGCATCCGCGATGACTTGAACATCGACCCCGACAGCTACAACATCGTGCTCAAAGGCGTGGTGCGTGGCAAGGGAGAAATCAAAGTGGGCCGTGAACTCGCGATCAACCCCGGACAGGTGTATGGCGAATTGCAAGGCACACCCACACGCGAACCTGCGTTCGGACTCGAAGCCGTGTGGATCGAACCGTCGCAGCGAGATGTGGCCCGTACCTTGGGTTACACCGTGGTGGACGCCAGCACCGCCATTGCCACCCACTTGAACAAAGTATTGCGGGAGAACTCGGCCGATTTGTTGAGCCATGACGAAGTACAGCAACTGCTGGACAAGCTGTCTGCCAAATCACCGAAGTTGGTCGAAGAACTCGTGCCGGGCAAACTCAGCTTGGGTGTGGTCACCCGTGTGCTGCAGCAGTTGCTGGGCGAGGGCGTGTCCATCCGCGACATGCGCTCTATCGTCGAAACCTTGACCGAAGCAGCTGCCCGCAGCACCGACCCTGAACAACTGGCCGCCTCTGTGCGTCCCAAACTCGGCCGCATGATCATGCAAGCGCTGGTCGATGAATCCAACAATTTGTCGGTGATGACACTCGAGCCCAGCCTGGAACAACTGTTGCATAACGTGTTGCAGCAAAGCCAACCCGGGCAACCGGTGGTGCTTGAACCCAATTTGGCCGAAAACCTGTTCAATTCATTGCGCCAAGGTGCACGCGCCATGGAAGAAGAAGGACATGCTGCGGTGTTGGTGGTGTCGCCACTGATTCGCGGTTGGTTGTCCAAAGCGGTGCGATTCCGCGTGAACGATTTGACCGTGCTGTCATACAGCGAAATTCCAGATGACCAAGCCGTCAAAGTGATTCACACCGTGAATGCCTTGAACCGAAATTGATTGACATAAAAACACTGACCTGCGAGAAATACCATGGAACTCAAAAGAATTCTGGCACGCGATACCCGGGCCGCCAACGAAAAAGCGGTGGCTTTGTATGGACCTGACGTGCTCGTCATCTCCAGCAGCAAAGTTCGCGGGCAAACCGAATTGATCGTGGCGGTGGATGTCGCACCGTTGGACGCAGACACAGCGGTGGCTGAGACTTTTGTGCCCACCGACAAGTCATATGTGTTGTCAAACAAGCCGGTGCTCGATGAGTCCCCCGCCACATTTGGCCAAGTGTTAGACGACACCATGACCCGCCAAAAACGCCAGGGCAAACCGGTCAAAACCACATCCTCGGATGGGTTTGTACCCGCTGCCCAATTGAAATCCAAAGCCACCCCCGAAACGGTGACCGAATCTGTCAAAGTGGCTGCGCCCGAAACCGCGGTGGCTGCCAGCCCAACACCTGTGGTGGCTGTCGACGCCGTGGCCGCTGAAAAATTGCTGGCTGCACAAGAAGAACGCGACAAGCAACGCAGCCGCGAAATCGTCGACATGGTGCGCGAAGAGTTGGCCGTGTTGCGCAAAGAATTCAAGCTCAGCCAGCAAATGGCTTGGCAAGGCGCAGGACTCTCGCGCAATTTGCATCCGCTGCGCAACGCATTGCAAGAAGCCGCCATTCCCGTGGCATTGCGGGCGTTGTTGATCGACAGCATCCAAAGTTTTGAAGAAGTGGAACCGGCGATCGAAGAAATTCGCCGCCAGTTGTGCCACTCCATGCAACAAACCCATGTCACCGTTCCCGACACTGGCATCCATGTGTTGGCAGGTCCTTCGGGTTCAGGCAAATCCTTGATGGTGGCTCGCATGGCGCAACAAGCCAGTGTCAGCTTGGGCAGCGAACAAGTGGCGGTGATCAGTTTCAGCGACCAGCGCGCAGGCGCTTGGAACCAGACCCAATTGCTCAGCGCACAGTCGGGCGTCGATTGCTTCCGTGCTACCAACATCACCATGTTGAAGTTGCTGTTGGAAGAACACGGCCACCGCAAATGCATAGTGATTGACACCCCAGGGGTGCAAATGGCTGAGCGCGTGGCGGAAATTGCAGGCATTGCAGCGAGTGCACAGTTCCATGTGGTGGTGCCCGCAGATGCGTCGCAATCCTTATTGCGCCGCTTGCTCTCCACACCAGACATACAGTGGCAAAGCCTGATGGTCAGCAAATTGGACGAAGCCACACAGCCGTGGTCATTGATTCAAGTGCTCACCGAAGGCCATGTGGGCGTCAGCCATGTCAGCCGTGGTGACCGCATGGGAGACTGGGGCCGTCAATGGCAAGTCGAAGAACTGGTCGGGTTGGCACTCACACAGTTGACCGCACACTCCATTGAAAGCACACAGGAAGATTTCCGCAGCACCATGGCCATGGCATCTGCCAGAATCAGCCGATTGGCGGCACAGCACACAGGGGTAGCGCATGAGCAAGCTTAAAACCACCGAGGTCATCGGCATTGCCAGCGGCAAGGGCGGGGTAGGCAAAACCACTGTGGCGATCAACCTCTCCGTGGCGTTGGCGCAGCGTGGCCATGATGTCATGTTGTTTGACGCCGATCTGGGTTTGGCCAATGCACAAATCGCATTGGGCGCACGCGCCGAATACAACCTCAGCCATTTTTTGGCCGGTCAAAAAACGCTGGAAGAAATCACACTCAAAACACGCCAG
>JALRAA010000569.1:270-525 GCA_023262645.1 Burkholderiaceae bacterium | reverse complement strand
CAAAAAACTGTTTGGGTTGTCATGCGGTGGGAACCCAAGTTGTTGGACCCGCGTTCAAAGAAGTCGCCAAAAAATACGCTGGCGACAAAGAAGCTGCGGCCACCTTGGCTGCCAAAATCCGCGCAGGCGGCGGCGGTGTGTGGGGAGCGATTCCGATGCCTGCCAATCCGCAAGTGAACGAAGCCGAAGCCAAAAAATTAACCAGCTGGATTTTGGGTCTCAAATAATTTTTTGAGCGTTCCTGCAAAGAGCAAC
>JALRAA010000569.1:0-260 GCA_023262645.1 Burkholderiaceae bacterium | reverse complement strand
AGCAGTTCATGCCGTGCTGACTCCATTAATTGTTAATTGGGGTCAGACACTGTGTAATTGGGGTCAGACACCAATTTCTGATGTGTGGTTCTTGAGCGAGGTATTCACGCCATGCCGGCTCGGTCGCCGCTCACCGCCTGCGGCAACGTTCGCGTCGGCCCGACCGTCATGTCGTCTGTCCGATCACCACTTTTTCTCCGACAGCATGCATTCGATTCAGCTAAATAAAAGCGACCACGCCAACAAAACAGCACCCAAGC
>JALRAA010000568.1 GCA_023262645.1 Burkholderiaceae bacterium | reverse complement strand
GCACGGTCAGAGGTTTTCCACAAAATGGAAGCACAACCTTCTGGGCTGATGACCGAGTAAATGGAATACTGCAGCATCAACAATTGATCGGCCACGCTGATGGCCAATGCGCCACCCGACCCGCCCTCGCCAATGATGGTGGTGATGATCGGTACTTGCAATTGCGCCATCTCAAAAATATTGCGCCCAATGGCTTCGGACTGACCCCGCTCCTCGGCATCGATGCCCGGGTACGCACCCGGGGTGTCTACAAAGGTGAATACGGGGAGTTTGAATTTTTCGGCCAGCTTCATCAGGCGCAAGGCCTTGCGGTAGCCTTCGGGCTTGCTCATGCCGAAGTTGCGCAGACCGCGCTCACGCGTGTCGCGCCCTTTTTGCTGGCCCAGCACCATGCAGGGCATGCCGTTGAAGCGGGCCAGACCACCCACGATGCTCAGGTCGTCGGCGAAATGCCGGTCGCCGTGCAGCTCCACGAAATGCGTGAACATTTCGTTGATGTAGTCCAGGGTGTAGGGCCGCTCCGGGT
>JALRAA010000567.1 GCA_023262645.1 Burkholderiaceae bacterium | reverse complement strand
CTGGTGGCGCGCGGAAAAATCCTTCCGCGCGGCAAGTTCACCGAAGACCGTGGCATGCGCCTGCCGCAGGCCATCGTGGCCATGGGTGTGACCGGCGAGTTCCCCGAAAGCGGCCCGTACTACGACGTGATTGACCCCACCGACAAGGACATGCAGCTGCGCCCGGACCCCTCCACGGTGCGTATCGTTCCCTGGGCCGTGGACCCGACGGCGCAGGTCATCCATGACTGCTTTGACAACCAAGGCCGGCTGGTTCCTTTTGCACCGCGCAGCGTCCTGCGCCGGATCTGTGAGCTGTACGCCGCCGAGGGCCTTCAACCCATTGTTGCGCCGGAACTGGAGTTTTATCTCACTGCGCGCAACACCGATCCCAACACCTTGCTCAAAGCGCCGATCGGCCGCAGCGGCCGGGCAGAGACCTCGCGCCAGGCCTACAGCATCGACGCGGTTAACGAGTTCGATCCCTTGTTTGAGGAAATTTACGACTACTGCGAAAAAATGGAGCTCAACGTCGACACCTTGATCC
>JALRAA010000566.1:290-530 GCA_023262645.1 Burkholderiaceae bacterium | reverse complement strand
GGTATCGACAGCAAAGCACCTACCGCTGCAGAAGGCATTCGCGTGTTGTTACAAGACCCGATGCGCGTGACCACTGGCGGTTTGTTTCGCGTCAGCCAAAACACCAACAACGCCAGCGATGTCAGAGCAAGAGTCAGCTTCAGCCAAAGCCCGTTGCCACCAGGCATCAGCAATCCCGCGCTGACCAACAACCCTTTCACCAATAACCCCTTGAAAATTGAAGTGGGTGGCGGCAGATTG
>JALRAA010000566.1:0-280 GCA_023262645.1 Burkholderiaceae bacterium | reverse complement strand
ACCACAGTGGCTGCTGGCATGGACAACGCCACCATTTATTTGGACAACGTCAAGCCAGGTCAGCAATTGCATGTGATGACACGCGATGGTCGCCAATTGATCGGTACTGCACTGAACGAAGACGAAAAGTTTCAGATGCTCACGACCGACAATGGCTTCAGCCCAGCATTGACATACAGCGACACATATTTGAACCAATCGGGTGAAAAAGGCTATCGCGGTGCAAATGTGTTTTACGGCACCAAAGCCAGCGTGCTGTATGAGCAGCAATTCGACAAAC
>JALRAA010000565.1 GCA_023262645.1 Burkholderiaceae bacterium | reverse complement strand
ATGATCAACGAGGGGGTGAGACGTGCTTACACCCATCCGGATAACACATTACGTGCGTCGATTCTGGAAGATCCTGCGGGTGCGCGGAAAAACACCCGTGACAATACGCCAGCGGTAATTCATACCCGGCTTGTGCCGGGTAATACCGTTGACGTTCGTGTGGCCGCCAAGGGGGGTGGGTCCGAGAACAAATCAAAGCTCGTGATGCTCAATCCCTCTGACAGCATTCTCGATTGGGTGGTCAAAACCGTGCCGACCATGGGCGCCGGTTGGTGTCCTCCCGGTATGCTGGGCCTAGGTATTGGGGGCACTGCCGAGAAGGCGGCAGTCTTGGCGAAAGAGTCATTGATGGACCCTATCGATATTCACGAGCTGCGCAAACGCGGGCCAGGCAACCGCATTGAGGAGCTGCGTCTTGAAATTATGGATGCAGTCAATCGGTTGGGTATTGGGGCACAGGGACTTGGTGGGCTCACCACCGTACTCGACGTCAAAATCAAAGATTACCCAACCCACGCCGCCTCATTACC
>JALRAA010000564.1 GCA_023262645.1 Burkholderiaceae bacterium | reverse complement strand
CCGAGTCTCTTGAGAAGGCGTGACTCCAGAAGGCCCTGCCCATGAGCGAGGCCTGCGCCAGCGATGAAGCTGCGCGGGATCGGTCGACCTCGGGGACTGCCTAGAATCCTGTCGTCCCGCCGTAGTTCAATGGATAGAACGAGCGCCTCCTAAGCGCTAGATACAGGTTCGATTCCTGTCGGGGGGACCAAGTTCGCGCTGGCTGCGGCACTCGCCTGCTCTGAACCCCAGTGCGAGGCCTTCTGGCAACATGGGCCTGATGAACATCCTGGTGATAGGCGGCGCGGGCTACGCCACATGGTGCAGATGCTGGGGCAGCGCGGCTGCGATGTGACGACCCTGGACAACCTGTCTGGTGGGCACCGTGACGCCGTGCTGGCGGGGCGCTTCGTTCATGGCGATCTGGCAGATACGGCCCTGCTGACAGGCCTGCTGGCCCACGGGCGCTTCGATGCGGTGATGCACTTCGCCTCGTTCATCCAGGTGGGCGAGTCTGTGGCCCAGCCGGCCAAGTACTACCGCAACA
>JALRAA010000563.1 GCA_023262645.1 Burkholderiaceae bacterium | reverse complement strand
GAAGAGCTGCGGTTCGAGTTGTGGGCTGGCGCACAAGTGGGTGTCAGCATTCATTGAAGATTTTGGGATACACAGGAGACAAAGATGGGTAAGCCAGTCATCGGTTTTATCGGGGTAGGTTTGATGGGCGCGGGCATGGCCAAAAATATCGTGACCAAAGGCTACCCGTTGGTCATCATGGGGCACAAAAACCGTGAACCGGTTGAACGACTCAAAGCCTTGGGCGCGGTTGAAGCGCATACCGCGCGTGAGCTTGCCGCCCAATGCGATATCGTGCATTTGTGCGTGACAGGTTCGCCGCAAGTGGAGGCATTGATGCACGGCCCTGATGGCCTGATGGCCAGTGGAAAAAAAGGCTTGATCATCATCGATTGCTCGACCTCCAACCCAGTGTCTACCCACCAAATGGTTGCGTTAGCGAAAAGCCATGACCAACTGGGGGCGATCACCGAACTTTGCCCTGCGGGGGCGGCGTTGGATGCGGCTCTGGCGTTGGCCGAAGCCGTGGCGCGCGGGCCTGAAACCGCGATT
>JALRAA010000562.1 GCA_023262645.1 Burkholderiaceae bacterium | reverse complement strand
AAGGTGTTCAACAAAGCCTCTGCTTTGCGCGATCACCCTGAAAAATTGGCCATCATGGAGTTTCCCCAATTCATTGGCCCCACCTTGGTCACACGTTCAGCCGACGCCATCAAAGCGTTCCATGCGGAACACCAAGACATCATCTTGAAGCCGCTCGACGGCATGGGCGGCATGGGCATTTTCCGCGTGGGTGCCGATGGTTTGAATTTGGGCTCGATCATCGAGACCTTGAATTTGAACGGCGCGCAATCGGTCATGGTGCAAAAGTTTTTGCCCGCCATTGCACAAGGCGACAAGCGCGTGCTCATCATTGGGGGCAAGCCGGTGCCTTTCTGCTTGGCGCGCATTCCACAAGGCGGCGAAGTTCGTGGCAACTTGGCCGCGGGCGGCAAGGGTGTGGCACAGCCACTCACCGACAACGACCGCGCCATTGCTGAAGCCATTGGCCCCATCTTGGCAGCGCGCGGTTTGTTGCTGATTGGCCTCGATGTGATTGGCACCAGCGTGACCGAAATCAATGTCACCAGCCCCA
>JALRAA010000561.1 GCA_023262645.1 Burkholderiaceae bacterium | reverse complement strand
GACAAAACCGGCAGCACATGGTTGGCAGTGCATCAACACAACGAAGCCACGGCAGCCGAACAAGTGATTGTGCAGTTGCAACAGGGCAAACGCGTGGTGTATTTGAGTGATGCAGGTACCCCTGGCGTGAGCGACCCCGGCGCACGGTTGGTGGCGCTGGTCCGACAAGCCGGTTTTCGCGCCCTGCCCCTGCCAGGCGCGAGCAGCATCACCGCTTTGCTGAGCGTCAGCGGTTGTGTGGAAGACAGCGGGTTTGTGTTCGTGGGTTTCTTACCCGCCAAAGCCACCGAACGCCAAAGCCAGTTGCGTCAGATGGCGGCCGAACCCAGGGCGCAAGTGTTTTTAGAAGCGCCGCACCGCATTGAATCGTTGGCCAAAGACTTGGCTGTGTGCAACGACCGGTTGTTGACCATCGGTCGTGAATTGACCAAGCAATTTGAAGAGGTTGCCACCTTGCCAGCGCAGGCGTTTCACGCTTGGCTACAAGCCGATGCGCAACGCAGCAAAGGGGAATTCGCTTTGGTGTTGCATG
>JALRAA010000560.1 GCA_023262645.1 Burkholderiaceae bacterium | reverse complement strand
AGGACATCACCCTGACCGGGCCGGACATCGCGGAAAACGGCGCCGTCGTGCCCGTGGGATGCTCGACAAACCTGCCTGGCGTCAGGCGCATGGCCCTGCTGGTGGAAAAGAACCCCAGCGTCCTGGCGGCTGTGTTCGATGTCACCGATGCGGTGGACGCCAACTTCAGCACCCGCGTGAAGATGGGCCAGTCCTCCAACGTCTACGCCGTGGCGATGATGGCCGACGGCAAGGTGTTGTACGGCGTCAAGGAAATCAAGGTCACCCTCGGCGGATGTGGTGGGTGAGCACAGCAACGTCATTCTGAACAAGGAGAAACAACATGGCAGATCCGATGCGCATTCGCGCCCAGGCCGCTGGTGACAAGGCCACCGTGCGCGTGCTGATGAGTCACGAGATGGAGACCGGCCAGCGCAAGGACTCCGCAGGCAAGACCATTCCCGCCTGGTTCATCCAGGAAGTTTCGGCATTGCACAACGGCAAGCCCGTCATGCGCGCTGAGTGGGGCCCCTCGGTGTCCAAGAACCCCTTCTT
>JALRAA010000055.1 GCA_023262645.1 Burkholderiaceae bacterium | reverse complement strand
AGAAGGACGTACGTACGTAAAGTGGAGCCGAGGGACAAGGGGCGAGTCAAGAATACTTTCTAACGTAGCGGCGAAGGAAAATCGGAAACAATGGATAACTTGGACGATGACAAAGGAAATCATTTAAGTGAACATGAAAGCATTGATGAGTTTGCATCCACCAAAGCTTCTTTGTCTCTTAGGATCTGTTGCTATGGTTCCAGCTCATCTACAACTCCTAAGGTGACTGAAAATAGCATTTGTTTCTTGAAGGAGGTTAAAATAATGTTGAATGAAGCGTCATCGACAACTCGATCATTAATGTTACTGCTACTAGTATTTTCTTGGTTATGTTTCCCTCATCTTCAGTTTTTCTTTCTTTACTTATTATGCAAATGAATGTAGAATTATTTAGATGAAGCCTACAATCTTGGTAAAATTTTGGCCAAACGAGGTAACGTTACGACTTCGAAATATTCTAGTTTTTTTTTACCATGGACACTCCTCTCTTCATGTAAATTTTATTTTTTCAACTGTTTATATTTATGCTCTTCTATTCCCTTGTCGCAGGGCACACATGCGTTAATGGAGCTGGATTATTTGGTTGTATGGGAGCATTGAACAACGGATGCTTAGATTACGACGGTCACGTAGTTGGGGTTATTCATGAAATGTTCATTGTTGATGGAAGTGATTGGGTCGGTGGGAGTCATTCTGTGTTCGAATCTGGAAACCGTGAACTGCTTATCGCACGAGGTGACGATTTGCAGCAGAGGAAAAAGGTCCGTTGAACCCTAGATGAAGTAGTTTTATTCCCTGGCTTCTTTGATCTTGTTTTGTATCACTAACCCTATGGCTTATCCACACAGATGTTAGTGAAAGATGCTGATGCGCTGATTGTACTTCCAGGTGGCCCAGGTAAGATTTACCATTTTTACTTTCTTCCTGTTGATCTATGAACAGAGTGCAAAATTTTAACTGACTATAAATCTCTTCCTGTCAATAAACAAAGGAACTTGGGATGAACTCATGGAAATGGCATGTGCAAAAAACTTGGGGCTGATGGATCTACCAATAGTATGTATCAATATTGATGGGTATTATGATCATCTAGGGCATTTGTTCCATCGAGGATACAACGATGGTTTGATTACGGTTATGCCACATGAAACTTTTCGATTTGAATCTACGGCTGCTGCCGCTGTGAAATCCATCGAATCAGACATTCTATCGAAAAAGAGACGAGCTTTCAAGTCAATTAGTGTTCGGAGGCGCAATGTTCTACGCGCGCAGGGCAGTATGATTGGAGATGCAATGGGATACATCAGTAGCATCATTTTCAAAGGTGGTTTGCTAGAAGAACGTTTGTCATCGTCCTGTGATAGTTCTCTGGTTGAGGATGATGATGCGCACCAGAATGCGGACGCATTACGTGGATTAGTTCCTAATTTTTTGTTTCTAGGATCACCAATTTTGACATTTACCATTGGCCTTGGGTTAGGTTTAGGAATAGCTACCAGTTTGTCACAGAGAAGAAAATAACGTGTCAGCCCAGGTTAAAACTAGATAATAAAATTGATCTATGCCTACAGGCTGCAATATTGTTTCCGAAACTGCACTCTCTTTCATGGTGAATGTTCTATAAAATTTTATTTTAATCTAATTTGGAAGAAATTAATCATTATTATTTTTTCATTCCTATCTTAAGAGAAACTGCAATAGTGACCTACACAACAATTGTGTTTACCCACACCACACGCTAATCGTTGACCTTCGTTGCAGTCATGTTTTTTCGGCAGGATCCAGATAAAGGACGCCAGGGACCCAACTTTGGAATTTTTCTCCGGAAGCGACTCCCACCTTTCTTATCACCACTCCAAGAGCCAATTTTAGGTAGATAATGCATCAGAATAAGCTCATCGCTGTCGATTTGCTTTTGTTCACACTGGAATGAATAGGACTGAGTAAGGTCGCTTAGCAGGGCGTTACAGAAAGCATTTTCTGCATTGCATTCCGCCTGGGCACGCTCTGTCACATCGAAATCTGAACGTCCTTCTCTTACTGAGTCACCTCTATCAAGATCAAACGAATTAGTGTCGTCACGATGCGGCACCATCTCAGAAGACGCGAAGGACACATCACTGAGCTGCGAGCAGCTATACACTTTAGTACGTTCTTCATTTCTTTGGATATCCAATACTTGAGTATCTGAAACAGCCAAAACCGCAGTTTCAGCCAAAACCGCTTCTGATATGGATTCACTATGTAAGCATTTCGTTTCCTTGCTAGTTCTCGCAAATTTTGGGTTGTTTTCCACTTCATAGTTACGACTTAGATGAATAGTGGCATCCGACTTTCTCGTGGAAAACGTGTGCTTCTTCTTGATTGTTTCGTCACTTTCATCTTTCGATCTCGGCTCGTGACTTAGCAAGTACCTTTCATAGCCATACTGAACGGACTCCTTGGGGTGGTATCTAGGGAAGGATTCCTTTTTGTCATTAGTTTCGTCACTTTCATCTGTAGATCTTGTCTCATGCGTAAGTAGCAATCTTTCATGCTCATATGACCCCACGTCCACATCGCAGCTTGAGCTGTGCTGTAACCTTGCTTCTAAGGGGCTTAAAAGTATGTTAGACTTCACCGTTTTGTTATCATTATTGGAGAACTCAACAACGATGCTTGTTTTTACTAAAGGCCTAGGCTTTGAAGATACTTCATCTTGCTCCTTAAAACTATGGTGGTCTTCAACGACGCGAAACGATGAAGCTGATTTCGATTCTTCACTGCCATTATTCGATATTGCCTCTGGACCAAGTCTCGCCAAGGGCTGGGGCTGGCGCGACAAACTGTCGATTGGCGGTCACGCATTGCGCTGGCGGCTCAACCGTTTTCAAGCGCCACCTGACATGAGCGTGGCCATGCTGTGTCGCGATTTGCCTGCAGCGGTGATGTCTTTGCTGATTGAACCGCTGTGCATATCGGCCTTGAATCTGACACCGGCACAAGCCAGCGCTCAGGTGTTTTTGCGGGTCATGCAAGACTCGCTGGCGGGCGGCGCGGGCAGCAGCGACATGTTGATTCCTCGCACCGATTTGAGCAGTCTCTGGCCCGATGCCGCCGTGCATTGGTTGGTGCAGCATGGCGCAGACGTGTTGACCGGCTGCCATGTTCAATCCCTCGATGATTACCTGACAGACCCGGTGGTGCTGGCATGCCCTGCTTGGGAAGCCGCCCGTTTGACCGCCGACATCGAACCCACTTGGTCGGCACAGGCCCATGCGCTGACGCACACCGCCATCACCACGGTATATGTGAAAGCCAACCAACCTCTGCAATGGCAAAGCCCCGTCATGGCGTTGCACAGCGATGCGCATGCCCCTGCCCAATTCGCATTCGACAAGGGCCAACTGACGCCCAGCCCCGAGATGCAAGGCGTGTTGGCGATGGTTGCGAGCGCCAGCACACACGACCGGCAAACCACCACAGAGGCGGTGCTGAGGCAAGCCAAACACCAACTCGGGTTGGGTCAGGCCAGCGCGATGCTCACCGTGGCGGAAAAGCGCGCGGCATTTGCCTGCGAACCGGGCGTACGCAGACCCTCTGCATGGGTTAGGCAAAACCTGGTGGCATGCGGCGATTACATCGATGGCCCCTACCCAGCCACCTTAGAAGGCGCTGTTCAATCAGGGCTTCATGCGGTGACCCTGCTTTCACACAAGCGCATGGGAGAAAATAAGGCATGAATTCATCTCCCAGATTTGCGGCCGAACCCGCCTACAGCCACGGTCAGCCCGCCAAAACAGCCATCATTTACTGCAATTTAGGCACGCCACAAGCGCCCACCGCCCCTGCATTGCGCCGCTATCTTGCTGAATTTTTAAGCGACCCCAGGGTGGTTGAAATACCGCGTTTTCTTTGGTTGATGATCTTGCACGGCATCATTTTGCGGGTTCGACCAGCCAAATCCGCGCACAAATACGCCAGCATTTGGACCTCTGAAGGCTCACCTTTGAAAGTTTGGACCGAGAAACAAAGCCTGTCGCTTCAGCAATTGTTTGACCCCCACAAGGTGGTGGTCCGCTATGCCATGCGCTATGGCTCACCTGCCGTGCCGCAAGTACTGGATGAATTGAAAGCGCAAGGCGTCACGCGTGTACTGGTCTTGCCTGCGTACCCCCAATACTCTGGCACCACCACCGCCAGCGTGTTCGATGCGGTGTACGCCTGGGGCATGCGCACCCGCAATTTGCCTGAGCTGCGATTCATCAACCACTACCACGACCACCCTGGCTACATCGAAGCACTGGCCGAGAAAATTCGCGCCCACTGGGCGCAACACGGTCGAGCCGAGCAATTGGTCATGAGCTTTCACGGCGTCCCAGAACGCACCTTGCAACTGGGCGATCCCTACCACTGCGAATGCCACAAAACCGCCCGCTTACTGGCCCAGTCACTGGGCTTGTCCAAAGACGAATACAAAGTGTGCTTCCAGTCGCGCTTTGGCAAAGCCAAATGGCTCGAGCCTTACACCGAACCCACGGTGCGCGAACTTGCCCGCCAAGGTTGCCGTTCGGTACAAATTGTGTGCCCCGGCTTTGTCAGCGACTGTCTTGAAACCCTCGAAGAGATCGCGCTTGAGGTGAAGGCAGCGTTTTTAGAAGAAGGTGGCGAGCAATTTCACTATATTGAATGCATCAACGACAGCCCGGTTTGGATACAAGCCATGCACAGTTTGACGATGACCCATATGTCTGGCTGGCCGCTTGAACCGGCAAGCGATGCGGATCGCTCGGCTTCACGCCAAGCCGCATTGGCCATGGGTGCCGGCAATTGAGGTCAGGCAAATAACCGCGATAGCAGATAGAAATACTATGGTCTGGCGAAGCGCCGCTGGCCCATTCAGCGCCTTAGGCTCACGCAGTCATGCCACTGAAGCTGCGCAAACGGCTTATTTGCTGGTTGCGCCAGACGGTGTCTCTGGCAAAGATTTGCTGACGGGTTCTGCTGACGGGGCGGCAGGGGTTGATTTGTCCGCCCCAGCGGCGGGCAAAACCGAGGCGGCATCTGTGCTGGTCGCTGATGCTTGTGCAGCATTGCCAGCCGGCTCTTGGGCCGTGGGCATGGGGGGCGGCGGCTCGGGAGCAGGCGACACGGCAGGCGCAACATCATTGTTGGCTTGGTTTTTTTCATCACCGGCCTGTTGCCTGAGCAATGCTGCTGCGGCCAATGCGACCAAAAATAGCGCCAAAATTTTGATCAGGTAATTAGCATTGGTGGGTTCGGATGGCGTCTCTTTGGTGCCCTCAGAGGCTGGCAGGGAAGACGCTGAATCTTCTGCGGCTTGCGCCGCCACAAAAGACCCAGAATCGGCCTCAAGGGATTGCGGGGCCATGGTGTGTTCGTCAACAACAGCTTGATCCGGCTGTTCTGACAGGTCGGTGTGTTCTGGCGGCTGGGCAAACACATGCCAAGACTCGCTGCGGGTAATGGCCAAGGCATCAGACGTCGCTGAAGATTCGCCCTGCGACAACTCGCCCCGAAACGGCGCTTGGTATTCAAAGTCAGCTTCACCAACGGTAAGTGGTTGGTGTTGCTCAACCACCTCGGGCGTCACTTGGCCAAAAAGTTGGGCTTCGGTCATGCCGAGCAAGCCGGCGACCTTGCGTGCGGCCGTGAGTTTGACGCTTTCACTGTAGAAAGCCGTCATGCCGCCTTCTTCTATTTGTTTGATTTGCTTGGCAGACAAACAAGCCGTAGTGGCCACGTCGGAGATTGCCAATCCCAAAGACTCTCTTTTGCGTCGAACGGATAGGCCGTCAATCTGGGAAATGTCCGACATGCATGACCTTTGATAAAAGATTTACTTTACCAGCAGCAACTCACCTTTGATAGAGGCGCCTTTTTGGACAGAGAGCGTTTGGTAAACCACGTGCCCATCGACCGATGCAGACGATGTCACGATCAGTTCGCTGCATGTGGCGGTGCCAGAGAATTTGCCCTTGATGTGCAAGCTTGAGCAGGTGACCACACCCTCAACTTGACCGCGCGCACCGATGGTCAATTCGTCGACCTGGCTTGGCCATTCAAAGAGCCTTCCACATGGATCGCGCCTTTGGCCGCGATTTCGCCACGAAACGAAAAGCCCTCGCTCAGTATGGAGGGCTTAGAAGCGTTGGAGGAGATCATGTCCATCATGTTGTTTCTCTGTGGTTGGGCAACTGGCTGATTGTCTGGGTTGGTTTCAACATTTGCATTCGCTTTGGGAGCTTGTGCGTCGGGTGGATTCTGAATGTTATTGGTTGCTGTTTTGGATTTGTTGAACATATTGCGCGGTCCGAATCACTTTCTGCGGATTGACCGGATAACCTCCGACCAAGATCTCGAAATGCAGATGCTTGCCCGTGGAAGATTTTCCCGTGTTTCCGATGTAGCCCAAGAGGCTTTCAGTGGTGACCTTGTCGCCCACTTTGACCAACAATTGGGCCATGTGTGCATACAAAGACTCGACACCGTTCAAATGCCGAATCACCACCGTGTTGCCATACTGTGGGTGATATTCTGCCATGACCACGATACCCGGTTTGACGGCAAAGACTTTGTCGTCCCCGGTTTGGCTCATCAAATCCAAGCCTGTGTGGAAATGAGAACTGCCGGTCAGAGGGTGTTTGCGGATTCCAAAATCAGAAGAAACACTGTAGTTGGCTACCGGCAAATGGCTCGGGAGTGCATACAACACCTCGCGCAACGCCCGGTTGGTTGACAATTCGTCGGCCACTTTGCCGCGCAGCAACGGGTTAGATTGGATGTCAGCATCTGGCGAATAACCACCATTGGCAGAGTTTTGCTGGATGATGCGCACAATTTTTTCGGTCAACCCAGAAGACTCGAGTTGTGTTTTGAGCGTTTCGTTTTCTTCAGACACCGCGACCATCGAAGTTTCCACAAACCGCCGAATGCTCATGTCCCGGTCTCGGATGGTTTGCGCCAGGGCGATCATTTGGTCTTCACTCAGAGAAGTGGTTTCAGGTGAATTTGCGTCGACCGAACTGGTCAACAACGCGCGGTACACCTCTTCATGCGATTTCTCCAAACGCGCACGGCTGATGCCCAGCATCAAGCTGGTCATGGTTAAAAAAACAATCAGCCCCAACAAAAAGGAAGCGGTGATTAAAAAGCCTCTGGCTGCAAAGCGCTGAAAACCTGCTGGAATATTGAAATATTTGAGGTCGCCGCGCTGCTCAAGAATCAACTTGACGTCGTGGTATTCGCGCGACCACATGCGCTTGACCAGTAAGGGTAAACGGCGGGTTGATGCTAGTGAGGAATAAGACAAAAAACGCATGAACTCACCATGGATATGGCATCAGGTGCCCGATGGCTTGCTCTGTTGAGAAGGCGCAGTATTGCCGGCAGCAGATGCAGGCGGCTCAGACCCTTGGTTGAGGGCGCCTTCAATTTCCCCGCCCTTTTCAATCTCGATTTCCGCGTAGTGAATCTTTCCGACGATCTTACCGGTGGCTCGTACGATCAAACTTTTTTCGCTGACGATGGTGTGGTGCAGTTGGCCTCTCACATCGATCATCTTGGCGGACACTCTGCCGGTGATACGCCCGGTGGTGCCGATAAGCACTTCCTCAGCAGTCAAATCACCTTCAATCACACCATTGATAACGGCCTTGGAGGGCACCGTGAAGGCACCCTTCACAACCACCCCGTCACCGATCACGACGCTCTCTAATGAATCTGCTGGATTTGCCATACTTACTCCTTGTATCGATCTTATCAAAGATCAAATATAAATTAACTTTTTTATTGAAGCTCTTGATTTAATTGAAAAAAAAAGCAAAAC
>JALRAA010000559.1 GCA_023262645.1 Burkholderiaceae bacterium | reverse complement strand
GGTCGGCGAAGTGCGGGTTTGTTTGTTCATGCAGGTGGACGTCGCCGCCGAGAAAGCCCGCCTCGCCAAGGAGGTCGCGCGTCTGCAAGGCGAAATGACCAAGGCGCAGGGCAAGCTGTCTAACGAGGCCTTTGTCGCCAAAGCCCCTGCCGCCGTGCTGGAGCAGGAGCGCAAGCGCTTGGCCGACTTCAGCGCCACGCTGACCAAGGTGCAGGAGCAGTTGGCTCGCCTGGGTTGAACCCCCGTCGGGCCGACCTGTTGCGGCCTGACTATGATGGTCACTCCACGGACCCTGCGCCATTGAAACCCCACACCGCCACCATGACCGCCCCTGTCACCAAAGCCGTATTCCCTGTTGCCGGACTCGGCACTCGCTTTTTGCCCGCCACCAAGGCGCAACCCAAGGAAATGCTGCCGGTGGTGGACAAGCCGCTCATCCAGTACGCGGTGGAGGAGGCCTACGAGGCTGGCATTCGTCACATGATTTTCGTGACCGGCCGCAACAAGCGAGCCATCGAAGACCATTTCGACACA
>JALRAA010000558.1 GCA_023262645.1 Burkholderiaceae bacterium | reverse complement strand
ACCAAGGGCATGATTGCCATCCAGCAAAGCGAGCGCAATGGCAAGGTCGTTGCCGCCACGCTGGTGCGCGCTGACGACGAGATCATGCTCATCACCGACACCGGCGTGCTGGTTCGCACCCGTGTCTCTGAAATCCGCGAGCTCGGCCGCGCCACGCAAGGCGTGACCCTGATTGCGCTCGACGAAGGTGCCAAGCTCAGTGGCCTGCAACGCATTGTGGAAAACGATGCGCAAGATCCCGAGGCCGATGGCGAGCCCAGCGCTGATCAACCGCTTAGCGACTGACCCCCATGCAGCGGCCATTCAACTTTTCCGCTGGTCCCGCCGCCATTCCCCTTGAGGTGCTCGAGCGCGCTGCCAGCGAGATGACCAACTGGCACAACACAGGCATGAGCGTGATGGAGATGAGCCATCGCGGTCAGGCCTTCATGTCCATCCTGGCCAAAGCCCAGGCCGACTTGCGCCAGCTCCTGGCCATCCCCGATCACTTCAAGGTCTTGTTCATGCAAGGCGGCGGCATTGCCGAAAACGCCATC
>JALRAA010000557.1:241-540 GCA_023262645.1 Burkholderiaceae bacterium | reverse complement strand
AGGAACGGGGGTGGACGACGCTGGCGGGTGCCGGGGCGGCGGTGCCGGCCGGGGTTCACGGGCCCAGGACGGCGTTGATCTGCTGACCATTGTTCTTTGCGGCCTGCCACCGCCTGGTGACAACGGCTGCAATTGGGCCCGTAGGCTGAACCATCCCCCCGCCCGATCCCGGCTGCCGGCATGATCCCCACCTCCGATCTCCACGTGGTGGAAACCCGGCCGTTGGTGGCACCCGCCCTGCTCCACCGCGAACTGCCCCTCAGCGAGGCGGCCGCGGCCAGCGTGCGCGATTCACGCGA
>JALRAA010000557.1:0-231 GCA_023262645.1 Burkholderiaceae bacterium | reverse complement strand
GGTGATCGTGGGCCCCTGTTCGGTGCACGATGTGACCGCGGCCAAGGAGTACGCCGCTGCCATCGCCGACGAGCACCGCCGCCATCGCGACCAGCTGGAGGTGGTGATGCGCGTGTACTTCGAGAAGCCACGCACCACCGTGGGCTGGAAGGGCCTGATCAACGACCCCCACCTTGATGGCAGCTACGACATCAAAACCGGTCTGAAGCTGGCGCGTGGTCTGCTGCTGCA
>JALRAA010000556.1 GCA_023262645.1 Burkholderiaceae bacterium | reverse complement strand
GGGTGCTGGGCGATCAGTTCAGCCGGTAGCTGGAAATCGAAGTGGTCCAGCGACCACTCGCGCGGCGGCAAAGCCGCATCGGCAGAGGCAAAAAGCATGTTGCTTGAGGGCCGGACGGGCCCGTTCCAAGAAGAAAACCTGGGATTTTGTCACGGTCGCTGGCAATGTGGCCAGCGTGCATCCTGCGGCTAGGGCATTCTGACCTGAGCGCTGACTTTGTAGATGTCGCCGATGCCTTGTAGCGCCGCAACCTTTTCAGCGGCAAAGGACCAGCCCGCCGGCGATGCCAGGCGGACCATGTAGTCCGATGCGCCGGTTCTTGACCAAATCAGACCACCCGTGGGGGCGTCGAGGTGGTGGGTGTAAGTGCTTGCGCCTCGGGTCTGCCGGTAGGAGCGGTTGCTGCCGGGAATCGGTGAAATTGTGCTGGCCGGTACCTCGCCGCCCGCAAAGGGGGCCTTGCCGTTCACTGGCGCGGTCGGGTCGTAGCTGACTTCCCAGAATGCGCCTTGGGCGATGGATGCGACCTGCGGCAAGGGCAAG
>JALRAA010000555.1:314-546 GCA_023262645.1 Burkholderiaceae bacterium | reverse complement strand
GGGGAAGCACGGCACCCTGGACGCGCGTCTTGGCGTAGTCGAGAGCGGCGAGGTAGCCGGCGGAGAGCTGCGCGATGGCCTTGGTGCCGACCATCATGCGGGCGTTCTCGATCACCATGAACATCTGCGCGATGCCGTCGTGCACATCGCCGACCAGCCAGCCCACGGCCGGCTCCTTCTCTCCGAAGGTGAGCTCGCACGTCGTGGAGACCTTCAGGCCCATCTTCTTTTC
>JALRAA010000555.1:0-304 GCA_023262645.1 Burkholderiaceae bacterium | reverse complement strand
AGGTCGACGTGGTACTTCGGGACGAGGAAGAGGGACAGGCCCTTGGTGCCGGGGCCGCCGACGCCTTCGATGCCGACCGGGCGGGCCAGCACGAGGTGCACGATGTTGTCGGCCATGTCGTGCTCGGCAGAGGTGATGAAGCGCTTGACGCCCTCGATGCGCCACGTGCCGTCGTCGTTGGCGAACGCCTTGGTGCGCCCGGCACCGACATCGGATCCGGCGTCGGGCTCGGTGAGCACCATCGTGGCGCCCCACTCGTTGTCGACGATGAGCTGACCCCAGCGCTTCTGCTCGTCGTTGCCGA
>JALRAA010000554.1 GCA_023262645.1 Burkholderiaceae bacterium | reverse complement strand
AATACGGTGAACGAATATGCCGGGTGTATGCACCATGTCGGGGTCGAGATCGCCTAACCCCACCATCTCTTCCACCTCAACAATCGTGAGCTTGCCTGCCATTGCCACGTTGGGGTTGAAGTTGCGCGCTGTCTTGCGATACACCAGGTTACCCACCGGGTCTGCTTTCCATGCTTTTACCAGCGATATGTCAGCGACCAGCGCATGCTCCATCACATATTGCTCACCGTCGAAGATACGTACTTCCTTGCCCTCGGCGACGATCGTGCCTGCTCCGGTGCGCGTGAAAAACGCTGGTATACCCGAACCACCGGCGCGCAGTTTTTCTGCCAGCGTGCCTTGGGGGGTGAAATCAAGTTCGAGCTCGCCCGCCAAATACTGACGCTCGAATTCTTTGTTTTCACCAACGTAGGATGAAATCATTTTTTTGATTTGGCGCGTGGCCAGTAACTGCCCAAGGCCGAAGCCATCAACGCCTGCATTATTCGAAATAGCGGTGAGATGCTTCACGCCAGTGTCGCGCAATGCCGCAATTAATGCCTCGGGTATGCC
>JALRAA010000553.1:297-553 GCA_023262645.1 Burkholderiaceae bacterium | reverse complement strand
GCATTCAATTCGGGGTTGAGCAGTTGGGCGAATTCATACACAAACTGTCTCAAATACGCCTGCTTTTTGAAGGCAATTCGCGCCAAGTTGCGGCCAAACAAATGCCCAGCGGGGCGAACCAACAAGTCCTCGTCGGTGATGTCGCGCACCGCCATTTCAGCCACGATGCCCACGCCCATGCCGAGCCGCACATAGGTTTTGATCACGTCTGAATCGATCGCTTCGAGCGCAATGCGCGGTGTGAGATGCAGCGCGG
>JALRAA010000553.1:0-251 GCA_023262645.1 Burkholderiaceae bacterium | reverse complement strand
TGATGATGGGTTCACGAGCCAAGTCGCTCAATTGCAGATCAGCGACTTTGGCCAATGCATGGTCTTTGGGCAGAACCAGCACATGTTCCCATTCGTAACAGGGCAGGGTGATCAGTTCGGGGTAATCAGACAGCGATTCGGTCGCGATACCGATTTCAGCAGTCTCATCCAACACCATGCGAGCGACCTGATCGGGTGCGCCTTGGTGCAGACTGATGTTCACATTGGGGTAGGCGCTGCGCAATTGCGCC
>JALRAA010000552.1 GCA_023262645.1 Burkholderiaceae bacterium | reverse complement strand
GCTGGCGCCGCGGTGTGCAGGCTGACCTGATTGAAGAGAGGCTCAAAGCCGACACCCAGCACGCGATCAAAGCAGTCTGTGTGGTGCATAACGAAACCTCCACCGGCGCGACCAGCAATATTGCAGCGGTTCGCAAAGCCATTGACGCGGCCAAGCATCCCGCGCTGCTGCTGGTGGACACCATCTCCGGCTTGGCATCTGCTGACTACCGGCACGACGAATGGGGCGTGGACGTCTCGATCAGTGGCTCGCAAAAAGGCCTGATGCTGCCCCCAGGCATGAGCTTTAATGCCATCTCACCCCGGGCGATCGAGGCCAGCAAGAGCGCCAAGCTGCCGCGTAGCTTCTGGGCCTGGGACGAAATCATCGAGATGAACAAAACCGGCTACTGGCCCTACACCCCCAACACCAACCTGATGTACGGCCTGAGCGAGTCGCTGGACATGCTGCTGGGCGAGGGTCTGGACGCAGTGCTGGCGCGCCATCAGCGCTGGGCTGCCGGCGTGCGTGCGGCGGTGCAGGCCTGGGGCCTGCCGATCCAGTGCGCCGACAGCC
>JALRAA010000551.1 GCA_023262645.1 Burkholderiaceae bacterium | reverse complement strand
AATGGGCAAGCCTTCGCGGCGGTAGTTGTAGCGGTTGTCCAAGGTGAAACCGCGCACGCTCAAAATGTCCCAATAAGCTGGCGAGTTGTAGCTGTCGGTGACGGAGGAATCTAAGCGCAACGCGTCTGAAATTCTTTGCGCACCCAAATCTCGCAACGTGGCATTGTCCACATTGGTGGCGCTGAAGGGTGCTTCGCGCAGGCTGAGGTTTTCAAAGCCACTGACTTGTTGGGCCGCAGGGCTGGTCACCAAGACGGTGTTGTTTTGGGCGATGGCAGAGGCACTGGCAAGAAGCAGTGCATGGCAAGTTAATTTTGGCAAATGGTGTGCCATTGCGTTTTCCTTCAACGAAATGGCAGGTCGGCTGGATCATTCAACGAATGCTGGCAATTGAGTGATTGCCTCGTTGTTCAGACAAGCTTCCCTGCGCGAGGATTACCTCAATCAGGTTCAAAGGGACTTTCTCAGTCTTGGCTTGTGAGCCAAAACACCCCTAGCGGATGTGGCAACAAACTGGGTTTGTTGCCACGGGTTGGATTCTACGACACGCCCAAG
>JALRAA010000550.1 GCA_023262645.1 Burkholderiaceae bacterium | reverse complement strand
TACAAACACTGCCCACGGACACCGCCAAATTGCTCACCGTGAACTATCTGGCGCACATGTCGCAGGAGGATTACGACGCGTTTTTATCGTCGATGGACTTGAATTTGGTGCGCGGCGAAGATTCCTTGGTTCGCGCCATGCACGCAGGCAAACCCTTCCTTTGGCAGATTTACCCACAACACGATGGGCGCATTGGCCGAAATTGCATGCTTTTTTACAGCGCACACAAGCACCCGCCGTGGTGGTGCAAGCGCATGAGGCATGGAACAGTGAAACACCCGAGACATTGCCCGAACTCACCCCCAAGGCATGGGCGCAATGGGCGAACTGGGCCCAAGGCATCCGAACGAAACTGGCGCTTCAAACCGGTCTGGTGGAGCGGCTAAAGGCTTTTGTGGCGGCCAAAGGCTAAAATAATCGCTTTGTCTTCAGCCTTAAACCCAATTATGAAAATAGCCCAAGAAATTCGCGCCGGCAACGTCATCATGCACGGCAAAGACCCGATGGTTGTGCTCAAGACCGAATACAGCCGTGGAGGTCGCAATTCTGCGACCGTT
>JALRAA010000054.1:6523-7915 GCA_023262645.1 Burkholderiaceae bacterium | reverse complement strand
AATTTTTTGCCCTGGGCGCAGGTAAGCCGCTGCACCGAAGGCCGCCAGAGTGGCTTCGTGAAAGCCACTCACGATCAGTTTGCGTTTGCCGGGGTACGTGTTGATGTCGCCAACCGCAAAAATACCCGCCGCGCTGGTGCTGAAATTTTCTGTGTTGACCGCCAACTGTTTGCGCGACATGTCCAGCCCCCAATTGGCCAGAGGACCCAGTTGCGGTGACAGGCCGAGCATCACCCACAATTGGTCACAAGCCAACACACGTGAACTGCCATCGGTCAACTCTATTTTCAAGCCACTGAGGCGCTGGTTGGTCAACTCCGTTTGTGAAATTTGCGCCGTGAGAAAAGCGATTTTTTGGGCGGCGACCGCTTGGTCAAACGCTTGCAGCCATTCAGGCGAAGCATCCAGTGTGCTGCGACGGTGCACCACTGTCACGCTGGCGGGTGAATGGGTCAATGCAGCCAGTGCGGCTTGAATCGCCAAGTCGTCGCCACCGACCACCACCAGGTGTTGACCATGGGCAGAGGATGCCTCTTCTAGTGTGTAAAAAACTTGAGTGCTTTCATGCGCCTGTAATTCAGTCAAGGGAAGTGTGCGCGGCACGAAAGCGCCCACCCCTGCGGCAATGAACACAGTTTTCGTTAAAAAAGACATGCCTTGGTCGGTGGTGGCCAACCAGCGCCCATCTGGTTGGGCTTGCATGCCTGATATGCGTTGTTTGAAATGGAATTGGGGTTGGAAGGGAGCCGTTTGTTGCAATAACCGTTGCGTCAAATCTCGGCCTGTACTTGCAGGAAGTCCGGGTATGTCGTAGATCGGTTTATCGGGATACAAGGCCATGCATTGGCCGCCCGCTTCGGGCAATACATCCACCACATGCGCGTGGATTTCTTGTAAACCTAACTCAAATATTTGAAACAAGCCCACAGGGCCAGCGCCGATGACCAATGCATCGGTGATAACAGGGGAAGTGGTGTCAGAGCTCATGGCACGCCGGCCCAGCCCGACAACATCAGCGGGCTAGCTCAGAGAGCTTACCAGTCTTGTCTTTCCAATCGTCTGCATCGGGCAGCGGGGCTTTGCGTTTGGTGATGCTGGGCCATCCGCTGCGTGCAAGTTCGACATTGAGCTTGACCATGTGTTGCTGGTCGGCAGGCACATCTTCCTCGGCATAAATCGCATTGACCGGACACTCGGGAATGCAAACGGCGCAATCGATGCATTCGTCCGGATCAATCGTTAAAAAATTGGGGCCTTCGCGAAAACAATCGACGGGACAAACGTCAACGCAGTCGGTGTATTTGCAACGGATACAGGCTTCGGTAACAACGTGGGTCATGGTGATTCAAATGTTGATAAATCGGGCGAAATAGCCACAAGAAAATCCATTTT
>JALRAA010000054.1:291-6513 GCA_023262645.1 Burkholderiaceae bacterium | reverse complement strand
CCATGACAGCCGCAGACGTTTTGTGCGTGGCAGTGTCAACCAGCACCAATGAACCCAAGCTGCGCGATATTTCAAAGGGCTGGGTGACCAAAGGTTGCTGCAAACTCAATTGCACATGGCCAATCGCGTTGGGAGGCAACTCGCTGGCCTCTAATTCTTGCAAGCTGTTGACATCCAAACGGTGCACGATGCGCAACACTTTGGCTTTGACCCAGCGATGTCCGTGCAGCGCCCAATACACCCGGCCTGCGACCAGGGGCTCATCGTCCAGCCAGGCCAATGTGACATTCAACGGATTTTGAGAGGGTGCGTCATGGTGTGGGGCCAGTACCCAATCGCCCCGCGAAATATCGACTTCACGGTCTAACACCAAACCCGCGCTGTGCCCGGCTGCGATGTCGGTGGGTTGGCGAACGCTGTTGAGCACTTCTTTGATGACGGCCATTTGGCCGCTGGGAAATACGCGAATGCTGTCGCCTGGGCGGGCAATACCCGCGCCCACGCGGCCCCAATACACACGCCGACCTTTGGAAGTGTCCGCACTGTCGTGGAATTTTTCAACCCATTGAACAGCAAAGGCCAATGCGGCATCTTCTTCGTAAGCGGTGACCGGCAGGCTTTCTAGCAATTGCAACAAACTGGGGCCCGAATAGTTGCACCAGTTGGGCTCAGGGTTGACGACATTCCACCCTTTGAGTGCAGACACAGGAACAATGGCCGTGATGTCCAAAGCCGCATGGTCCGCAAAAGCTTGAAGTGCGCCTGCAATGTTGACAAATGCAGTGGCTGCGTCGGTCACCGCATCGAGTTTGTTGATCGCAAATACGATGGACGGAACCCGCAACAACTTCAAAAGCAAGCTGTGTCTGCGGGTTTGGGGCAACAGGCTGAAACCGTTGGCAGACCAGTCGAGTTTGGTGGCATCTACCAACACCACAGCAGCATCAGCGCTGGAAGCCGCGGTGACCATGTTGCGTGTGTATTGCTCGTGACCCGGTGAGTCGCCGATGATGAATTTTCGCGATTCGGTGCTGAAATAGCGGTAGGCCACGTCGATGGTGATGCCTTGTTCACGCTCAGCCGATAAACCGTCGGTGAGCAATGCCAGGTCCGTTTCACCGTGGCGTTGCACACCGGCCAGGTGGTCTTGCAGCACAGATTTGGAATCGACCAGCAAGCGACCAATCAAAGTGGATTTGCCATCATCCACCGAACCACAGGTGATGAATTTGAGAGCAGGGCGCGTGGCCGTGTGGGTAGTCATCAGAAGTAACCTTCTTTCTTGCGTTTTTCCATCGAAGCATCAGAGGTTTGGTCGTCCATGCGGGTAGCGCCACGTTCACTGACATCTGCTGCCAAGGTTTCGATCACGATGTCGTTAGGTGTCAAAGCGGTGCTCTCCACCGGACAGGTGCAGGTGATATCGCCCACGGTGCGAAAGCGAACTTGTCGTTGTTGTACCGTTTCGCCATCGCGCGGTGGCGTCATGTGCGTGACTGGAACCAACAAGCCTTTGCGTTCAATCACATCACGCGTGTGCGAGTAGTACAGCGATGGCAAGGCGATCTGCTCGCGTGCAATGTATTGCCACACATCGAGTTCGGTCCAATTGGAAATGGGGAACACGCGGAAGTGTTCACCCGGGTGAAGTCGTGTGTTGAACAAATTCCACAATTCAGGGCGTTGAGATTTGGGCTGCCATTGGCCAAAACCGTCGCGGTGACTGAAGATGCGCTCTTTGGCGCGGGCTTTTTCTTCGTCGCGGCGGGCGCCGCCAATGAGTGCATCAAAACGGAACTCGTCGATGGCTTCGAGCAGCGTGACCGATTGGTGCACATTTCGTGATTCATCGGGGCGCGCGAGTCGAACAGTACCGCGCTTCATCGAATCTTCAACACTGCGCACAATCAATTCAGCGCCGAGTTCTTTGGCACGCAAGTCGCGAAAGTCGGTGACTTCTGGAAAGTTGTGGCCCGTGTCAATCATCAGCAAAGGGTAGGGAATGCGTCCGATACCGAATGCTTTCTCGGCGCATTTCAACATCACCAGCGAATCTTTGCCGCCAGAAAAAAGCAAGGTGGGGCGCTCAAACGCGGCGGCAACTTCACGCAATATGAATATGGTTTCTTCTTCCAATGCGTCTAAATGGGCGTTGCTGAGAAGGTGTTGTTCGAGTTCGGCTCTGGCGTTCATGTTCTGTTCTCAAGTGAATTCATGTGGGCTTTGACTTATATCGCTTGATATGAAATAGATTTAAAGGAATGCAATGACTTTGGTGCTATGACGCAGCGGGCGTTTTCACATGCAAGCCGCATTCTTTCAGGTCGCTGTTTTCCCACCACCAACGTCCGGCGCGGAAATCTTCGCCCAAGCTGATCGCGCGGGTGCAAGGTGCGCAACCAATGCTTGGGAAAAAATGGTCATGCAAAGGGTTGTAGTCGACATGGTGTTGTGCAATGTAGTGCCACACATCGCCCCAAGTCCATTCCACCAAGGGGTTGAATTTCACGATCGGCACGCCGTTGGTTGTGTCGGCTTCTTGTGCGGCAACCTCTGCGCGGGCTTGGGATTGTTCACGTCTCAAACCGGTGATCCATGCGCGTTGCCCAGACAGGGCGCGTCCCAGGGGCTCAAGTTTTCGAATGCCGCAACAAGCTTTGCGATGGTCCATGCTTTCGTAAATGGCTTGCTGGCCGGGTTGTTTCACAAACCCGATCACCGCTTCGTGCTGTGGGCGATAGACCTGAATTGCAGCGCGTGAGTGGGCTTGAAGTCTTTCGAGAAGGGCCAAAGTTTCATGGTGCAACGCACCGGTTTCGAGCACAAACACCGGGATGTCGAGCGATAACTGGTTGATCAAATGGGTGATCACCACATCTTCCGCACCCAAGCTGGAAGCTTGCTTCAATGGCTGCCATTGCGCGGCAGCTTGCTGAAGCAAGGCTTTTGTGGCGGCCAGTTTGTCAGCGAAATCGGCGCTGGGTTTGGCTAGCAGTTCAGTGGCTTTGGGTACGGGTTTCATCGTGCAAATAAAGGTTTGGGTTGGGTCAAATCGGCTTGGTAAAACGCCGTGAAATGTGTCAGCAATTGGCGGCCTTTTTCTAAGTCTTGGTCGGCACGCAAAACCGCGCTGCTGAAACCGCAGCGCTGCATTTGACTCAGTTGGTCAATCAGCACATCGCCCACGGCACGAATATCGCCTTCAAAGCCGCAACGGCGGCGCAACATCAGGGCTTGGCTGAAAGCGCGACCATCGGTGAATTTGGGAAACTGCAACACAATCGTTTGTATGCCCTCAAAAGCTTGTTGCATGGGGTTTGCATCATTGGCCAAAGTCAGGGTGTGCTGGTGGGGCAGTGCTGTGTGTTGGGCGTGTGAAATCAATTGCATGTTCAGCTTTCAATCTACCGTGGTCAATGCTTCGTCATCACTGGGATGGCGTGCTGCATTGGCAGCCAGTTTGAATGGCTCAAGGCCAATGCGTTGGAGTGCATCAATGAATGTTTCTCCGTGCAGCCGTTGCTCTGTGTAGACCTGCAAAACAGCGTCGATCACATCGACCACTTCCGCAGATGAAAAAGACGGCCCGACCACTTTGCCGGCTTTGGGTGCGCCACTGAGAGACGAGCCGTCAGAGCCACCGAGCGTGACCTGATACCACTCTTTGCCATCTTTATCCACCCCCAAAATGCCAATATGGCCGCTGTGGTGATGTCCGCAAGAATTGATGCATCCGCTGATGTGCAAATCGATTTCACCCAAGTCAAACAATTCATCTAAGTCTTGATAGCGTTCTGTGATGGCCGCTGCCACAGGCAAGGAACGGGCATTGGCCAATGCGCAATAGTCTCCACCCGGGCAAGCAATCATGTCGGTCAGCATGCGTATATTTGGTTTGGCCAGCCCCAACGATTTAGCAGCTTGGTAGAGCGCGGGCAGTTGTTCAGCGCAGACCCAAGGCAGCACCAGGTTTTGGTCGTGGCTCACGCGTGCTTCAGATGCAGAAAACCGATCAGCCAATTCAGCCGCTGCGTCCAATTGGTCAGCGGTGGCATCTCCGGGTGCTTGACCCAGGCGTTTGAAGGACAAGGTCACCACGCGCAAATGGGGATCGCGATGCGGCGCGACGTTTTGTTGCAGCCAGCGCGCAAAATCTTTGTCGGTGTCCGCTGCTTTTGCCAATTGAGAATGAATGGCTTCTGCAGACAACGCAGAGGGTTTTGCAAGTTGGGGGGGTACAAAACTGGCTTGCACTCTGTCGAATTCAGCTTGGGTGATGGTGTGGGGCGCACCGTCTTGCGTCAGTATGCGCTGGTATTCGGCTTCAACTTCGTCGGTATAGCGTTTGCCTTCGGCTTTGACCAAAATTTTGATGCGAGCTTTGTAGATGTTGTCGCGTCTGCCCCAGCGGTTGTATACGCGCACCACCGCCTCCAAGTAGTTGAGTATTTGGTTCCAAGGCAAAAATTCGCAAATCACGCTCGCTGTGATGGGAGTGCGCCCCATGCCTCCGCCCACCATGACGCGAAAACCCACTTCCCCGGCAGCGTTGCGCAGTGCGTGCAAGCCAACGTCATGCCATGCGGTGGCAGCGCGGTCTTCCAAGGCACCACTGATGGCAATTTTGAATTTGCGCGGTAAGAACGCAAATTCGGGATGCAACGTGCTCCATTGGCGAAGGATTTCTGCAAAAGGACGCGGATCGACGATTTCGTCAACCGCAACCCCTGCACGCTCGTCGCTGGTGATGTTGCGTATGCAGTTGCCACTGGTTTGTATGCCGTGCATATTGACACTGGCCAGCAAATCCATCACGTCCGCGCTTTTCTCTAAAGGAATCCAGTTGTATTGCAAGTTTTGGCGGGTGGTGAAATGGGCATACCCTTTGGTCAAGGGAGGCGCAGAAATACCGCCGATGTTGTCTTGGGTGGCTTGTGCATGTTGAAACACTGCTGCGTCTGGCACGTCGTAGTCGCGGGCGATGGTCGCGAGTACACGCAGTTGGGCGCTGCACAGTTCTCCATAAGGCACAGCCACACGCAGCATGGGTGCATAGCGTTGTACATACCAACCGTTTTGTAACCGCAGAGGTCTGAACTCGTCGTCACTGAGCTGGCCCTGGAGGTGGCGTTGCAACTGGTCTCGGTACTGCGCGGCGCGTTCGCGGACAAAACGTTTGTCGAAGTCGGTGTATTGGTACATGATGAGTCAGATCAAAATCAATTTGCCACCTGCCCATGCCAACAGCACAGACAAAGCGGAGCGAATAAAGCGTTCGGGGACTTTGGTTACCAAGTGCGAGCCAAGCCATATGCCCGGTAAAGAACCTGCCAACAACAAAGCCAACAGTGACCAGTCCACGGTACCCAATGAGGCATGGCCTAAGCCTGCAACCAGTGTCAAGGGCACCGCGTAAGCGATATCAGCCGCGACGATGCGTGGCAACGGTAGTTGAGGGTAAAGCAACATCAGCACAGTGACACCGATGGCACCCGCACCGACCGACGTGAGCGTGACCAAAACACCGATCACTGAACCAAACACCACAGGCATCCACGCATGGGTGGCAAGGTCTGCGGCTAACTGGTGTTCATCGCTGTCAGCGGTTTGTTGGCGCAATGGGCCGCGAATGGCTTTGTAAAGTGTGGCAGCAGCCGTCAACAACAAAGCAATGCCAAGCGTGAAAGTGATGGCATGCTGAACGCTGGGGTTGGAGGTGCCGAAGTGGTGCAACAGAGCCAGGGTGACAACGGCAGCGGGCACGCTGCCCAAACTGAGACTGAACACCACGCGCCAAGGAATGATGCGTTGTCTGGCGAAATTGAGCAGGCCGCCAAACTTGGTGCCTGCGGCAAACAGCAAGTCGGTGCCAACCGCGAGTGCAGGTTTGATGCCAAAGCCAAATATCAGCAAAGGCGTCATCAAAGAACCACCACCGACGCCTGTGAGGCCTACGATCAGGCCCACCACAAAACCGGCTAAGACAAAAGCAAAAGAGAAGTTTTCCATATGCCCGAGACTATATGCAGAGCGTGAAGACAAACAAACTATTTTTTAGTTGGACGTATATGCAAATTCGATATAAGCACATTCGCAAACTGTCTATGCAGGGAAATTCACCGGTTATGCCTTGTGAAACATGGGATAAATGGATTTTGGAATAAGCAAACAACCAAACAATCTTTGGCAAAACTTCTTCCAAGAATGACAATTCGCTGTTTC
>JALRAA010000054.1:0-281 GCA_023262645.1 Burkholderiaceae bacterium | reverse complement strand
TCGGTATGTGGTCTAAAAAGCGTCTGGCAGCGGTGGCCTTGATGGGGACTTTATGTGTTGTCTCGGGCTTTGCAAAAGCAGAAACGTTGCTGAACGTTTCTTACGACGTGTCACGTGAGTTTTACAAAGATTACAACGCCGCCTTTATCGCGCATTACAAAAAAACCAAATCGATCGATGTCAAGGTTGATCAATCGCACGGTGGTTCCAGCGCCCAAGCAAGGGCAGTGAACGATGGTCTGGACGCCGATGTGGTGACCATGAACACTGCAACGGACATA
>JALRAA010000549.1 GCA_023262645.1 Burkholderiaceae bacterium | reverse complement strand
AACTTTAGTAAAATAAGTTTGGCCTTCGGGATTTTTTAACTTATATTAAAGTATAAAGAAAATAAGGTTATGACAATCTCAATCATTATATTATTAGTGGTAATAATGGCTTTGCTGTTTTTACTTGGCATGTTAGTTGACAAGCATAATAGATTAAAATCAAGACATTCAGCCCTTAAAGCTAGATATAAAGATTTAGAAACGTTATATAAAGATGGTTTAACCCAAAACGAAATATTAAAGTCAATAGTTAATAAAAAATGACTCTTGGACCCTTAGCTCAGTTGGATAGAGCAACAGCCTTCTAAGCTGTGGGTCATTGGTTCGAATCCAATAGGGTCTACTAAATAATTAAGTTATGTTTGAATATATAGTTAAATTCTTTTTAGTAATGGTTGCAATGATTATCACAGATATTTGTTGGGCATATTATTTTATAAAAATAGGTGAACGAAGAGCAGTGCAAGCAGGAGTATGGGCTGTATTATTATTTCTATCAGGAGCAATTGTAACTACAAATTATGTAGGTGATAATTCATTAATGATAGCAGCTGCTAT
>JALRAA010000548.1 GCA_023262645.1 Burkholderiaceae bacterium | reverse complement strand
ATTTGCATATAATTTAGCAACCATCTTCGGATTGGCTTCCGTAATTATGACCTATTACGGGGTGAACTATTATCTTTCCGGATTGCATTCCTATGCCACAGGAGATCCTGTACCAATACCAACAATGACGCCCCATGTTGCAATTAACTGCCACGGTGCATGAATCAAAGTAGTTAAGAAAGCACCAGTACTCACCGTTGTGAGCGCACCCATTACTACTTTTCGCACCGTAAAGCGCTCCATCAAAGCTGCAGCAAAAGGTGCGGTTAAGCCATAGAGAAGGACGTTAATTGCAATTGCGAGAGAGATTTGATCACGGTGCCAACCAAAGGCATCTTGTAAGGGAATGATTAATACAGAAGGTGCGGATCTAAAACCTGCAGTTGCAACCAGAGTAAAGAAAGTAACAATTGCGGCAATCCATGCTGGGTGAATTCTGCGATTAGTTTTCAATCTTCATTATCCTTCGGGCGCCAACAGCCAATCCCAGAACTGGAATGGCTGCAAAGAAACATAACCAACCGTAACTCAACGTTCCGATGATTACACCGGCGAGGGCTC
>JALRAA010000547.1 GCA_023262645.1 Burkholderiaceae bacterium | reverse complement strand
GAGTTGTCCGGGCAGTCGCGGTAGGGGCGGAAGTCCTCGTAGTTCCCGCCGATGTTGCCCCGGTGGATGTAGGGTCGGTGACCCAAATGTTTTCACGAGGGATGCCCAGTTTGACCAGTAAACCCAAGCAAGCCAAAGCAGCAGCACCGGCACCGGAGGTGACCAATTTGACCTTGCTGGGCTCTTTGCCCACCACTTTCAAACCATTCAAAATGGCAGCGCCCACAGTAATGGCCGTGCCATGCTGATCGTCATGGAAGACGGGGATCTTCATGCGCTCACGCAACTTGCGCTCAACGTAGAAACAATCTGGCGCTTTGATGTCTTCCAAATTGATACCACCAAAAGTGGGCTCGAGCGCGGCTATGATTTCGACCAATTTCTCAGGATCTTTCTCATTGATTTCAATGTCGAACACATCGATGCCAGAGAATTTTTTGAACAGGACGGCCTTGCCTTCCATGACGGGCTTGGAGGCCAAAGCCCCGAGGTCCCCCAGGCCCAAAATGGCCGTGCCATTGGAAATGACCGCCACGAGATTGCCCTTGGCGGTGTAGTCATA
>JALRAA010000546.1 GCA_023262645.1 Burkholderiaceae bacterium | reverse complement strand
TTGGTTGAATTTTGAGGATGTGCTAAGGTCCACCGATCGCGGTGCGCCAACGCGAGATCATGTCCAGCAAATACTGGACTTTACCAAGGATCTTGCTGATGGCGTCGTGGTTGTGAACTGCTTTGCTGGTGTTAGCCGCTCGACGGCAGCTGCGCTTGCGATACTGTTCCAACATCATCGCTGTGTGGAGACGGCAGTTGCTGAACTATTGGATGTGCGTCCGAACGCCTGTCCGAATCCTGTGATTAGCAAACACGCTGACGATATACTAGGCTGCAATGGACGCTTGTTCGATGCCGCCGAGCACATGGCGAAAACGAGAATTCTTGACATACTGCGATAAGTCATTGAATTGATTGAATAAATTTAGGCCTTGACTTATCGCAGTTACCCACATATACTGAGGCTTGTAAGTTGATTGATGAGGTAACGATGAACCCGGAAACGCAGTCTTCTTTTGATGAGGCTGTTGCCGATCCGACCCTCTGGGAAGGATATGAGCAGTGGCTTGACGAGCAGGCTAGCATTTCGGACTTTGAACTCTGGCATGAGGAAAACGAAT
>JALRAA010000545.1 GCA_023262645.1 Burkholderiaceae bacterium | reverse complement strand
AGGGCTACAAGGTGGTTCAGCCACAAGACGATGATCACAAAGGCTATCAGGCCATTTATGACGTCAGTGGTGATTCGTCATTGCTCGACAAACTCATTCAAAGAATTCGTCCCGGTGGTGAAGTGGTGCTGGCAGGTTTTTACAAAGATAACTTGCAATTTGCCTACGCGCCCGCGTTCATGCGTGAAGCACGCATTCGTGTAGCGGCCGAATGGAAGCGTCCCGATTTATTGGCTGTCAATGAATTGGTGAACAGCGGACAACTGTCACTCAAAGGTTTGGTCACTCACGTCCAAACCTCCAACTCTGCCACCGTTGCGTATGAGACCGCGTTCGGTGATGTTTCTTGTCTCAAGATGGTCCTTGATTGGAGCGCACACGCATGAACACACAAACTACCACCGAGCACACCGTTCAATTTGTTGATCGACTTCGCAGTGAGGCCGCAGAGCCTCTAGAGCCCATCAGCACCAAAGAGGTGACCAAAGAAACGCAGATCATTGCCATCTATGGCAAGGGCGGCATTGGCAAGAGCTTCACACTGGCGAACCTCAGTTACATG
>JALRAA010000544.1 GCA_023262645.1 Burkholderiaceae bacterium | reverse complement strand
GGATGGTCTTATTAATACCTATAAACAAAAGGGCGACTATGCTTAAAGAAAGAATATGAAATACGACCACGATATACTCTACCAGTTTATCCCTACCGACCATAAACAACGTTTCTTAACTTGGAACAATGCCTATCAATCAATTGAAGGAATAAATATAGTTGGTGTTTATACAGTTCACTATGGAGTAAATTCACGTGCACCTTTTGAAGAAAGAATACTAATACCCTTTTCACTGTATAAATGGATTAAATTAAATCCAGATGATTATAGCAGTTTAACTGGTAAATCCTATTAATAATACAAAAAAACGTAGCGGATTTTTGTATTTATATAAATATATATAAACTTAAAGACATGAGTAAAGAAATTAGGAAACACATAGATAAATTCAAATCCTTTTCAAATAAAATGACTAACAAATTTGATTTTGTTCTTGGTAAAGAATATTCATTAGATGAATTGCCACAACATATAAGAGATGATATTGAAAGACAATTTGATGAATATTCCGAACTACAACCTGAAGATTATTATTATGTTGCTAAACTATTGAAACCAGAAGAAATT
>JALRAA010000543.1 GCA_023262645.1 Burkholderiaceae bacterium | reverse complement strand
CTCAAACTCATCGCCGGCGGTGGGCACCTCGCTGAAGCCGAGGGCCTCCACGGCATAGGAGGGGCCGGCCTCCTTCACGCGCTTGCCGGTGTCGTCGACCATGGCGCGCACCTTGCCGAGCACGGGGCCCGCGGCCAGCACATCGCCGGTGCGCAGGGTGCCGTTCTGGATGAGCAGGGTGGCCACAGGACCCTTGGCCTTGTCGAGGTGAGCCTCGATCACGGTGCCCTTGGCCATGCGGTCGGGGTTGGCCTGCAGGTCTTCCACTTCGGACACCAGCAGGATCATCTCGAGCAGCTGGTCGATGTTCTCGCCCTTGATGGCGCTCACCGGCACCATCACGGTGTTGCCGCCCCAGTCCTCGGCCACGAGTTCGTGGCCGGAGAGCTCCTGCTTGACCCGATCGGCCGAGGCGCCTTCCTTGTCGATCTTGTTGATCGCCACCACGATCGGCACCTTGGCGGCGCGGGCGTGGCTGATCGCCTCCAGGGTCTGGGGACGCACGCCGTCGTCGGCGGCCACCACCAGCACCGCCACGTCGGTCACCTTGGTGCCGCGGGCACGCATGGCGGT
>JALRAA010000542.1 GCA_023262645.1 Burkholderiaceae bacterium | reverse complement strand
AGGCGTGACCTTTCATGGCGTGCCCCTCACGGCCCATTTTGAGTTGGATGAAGCGGCCATGTTGAGCGCCATTGCCACACACCAACCCGCCGTGGTTTATTTGGCCTACCCCAACAACCCCACAGGGACCCTGTGGGATTCGGAGGTGATTGAGCGCATCGTGCTGGCCCAGGGCGCGCAAGGCGGTTTGGTGGTGATGGACGAGGCCTACCAGCCCTTTGCCAGCCAAACCTACATGGACCGCGTGGCGAAGCATGGCCACGTGCTGCTGATGCGCACCTTGTCCAAATTTGGCTTGGCCGGCGTGCGTCTGGGTTACATGGTGGGTCCCAAGGCTTTGATGGCGCAAGTGCCAGGCGTTCTGGTCTTCCCAAGCCAGGCCAATATGCTGCTGGTTCGTATGCCAGACGCCACAAAGTGCTTCGAAGGTATGAAATCGAAAGGCATTTTGGTCAAGAACGTTTCTAAAATGCACCCATTGCTTGCCAATTGCTTGCGCCTGACCGTCGGCACCCCCGAAGAAAACGTGCGCATGTTGGCAGCACTCAAGGAATCTTTATGAGCTCACCCCGCG
>JALRAA010000541.1 GCA_023262645.1 Burkholderiaceae bacterium | reverse complement strand
ATTTTTCCTCAGATAAAAAGTAGGGCGTATATTCAAGCTCCCTAAACAGCTCAATCAGTTGCCTTTTGTGGTCTAAAGGGTCTATTTCTATCTCAATAATCGGTTGAAATCGCTTGATGAGGTTTACGAGATGAGGCACAATATGCAATTCATAGCCTTCAACATCGCATTTGATGAAATTGAGTTTTTGTAAATTGCCAAACAAAGTAGTAGGCGTAAACATGGTAGCCTCGTGTACTTTGGCCATATTGCCCTTTGTTGCTTGCTCCTCTAAAACCTCGGTTCGTCCGTGCCTGATGACCCCATCTACCTTAGGCGTTCCCATGCTGATGGGCTTGTTATCGACATTGCCCAAAGCGTAAGGCAATACCTCTATAGAGGCTTGTTGCCCAAATTTCTGTATATTGCTTTGCAATACCTTGCGGAATGCTTCTACGGGCTCTACGGCATATACCTTGCCAGTATTCCCAACCAAGCGAGCAAGCGGTAAGGAAAAATAACCTAAATTTGCACCAATATCAATACAAATATCACCTTCTTTGACCAATTTGCTTAGAAAAGCAACTTGCTTATGTTC
>JALRAA010000540.1 GCA_023262645.1 Burkholderiaceae bacterium | reverse complement strand
GGGATGACGTTGGGCGCGTCGCCCGCCAGGAAGGCACCCACGGTGACGATGCCCATTTCCAATGGCGGCACGTTGCGCGAGACGATGGTCTGCAGCGCCATCACCATGGCGCTGGCGGCCACTACCGGGTCGGCCGCGCGTTGCGGCATGGCGCCGTGGCCGCCATTGCCGCGCACCTTGATGATCACGGTGTCGGAACTGGCCATCGCAAAGCCCGGGATCACCGAGAAGGTGCCCAGCGGCTGGCCGGGCGAGTTGTGCATGCCGAACATGGCCTGCACCGGAAACTTCTCGAACAGGCCCTCCTTGATCATTTCGCGTGCGCCGCCGCCGCCTCCAGCATCTTGCGCGCCCCGCCCAGCCCCTCCTCGGCGGGCTGAAACACCACGTGCAGGATGCCGTCAAAGCGCTGCGTGGCCGCGAGGTGGCGCGCCGCGCTCAGCAGCATCGCGGTATGCCCGTCGTGCCCACAGGCGTGCATCTTGCCGAAGACCTTGCTGGCCCAGGGCCGGCCGCTGGCTTCCTTGATGGGCAGGGCGTCCATGTCGGCGCGCAGGCCGATGCGCCGGGTGCTGGT
>JALRAA010000053.1 GCA_023262645.1 Burkholderiaceae bacterium | reverse complement strand
GTGGAATTCCACCATTCGGAGATGAGTCATCGCAGTGACGAATGTCTAATAGAAAAACTGCACCGTAGTCTGCTGAATGCCAAGAAAATAACTGATGCGTCTGAAGCCCTGCGCTTCGCATTGTGTGAAGAAGGAATCTTGGCTGATGTACAAGCCACTGAGTTGGGTGTTTTTGTACGGGTTGCAGGTGGTGAAAATTTCCAACTTGAAAGGCTCGTCGCCTTCGGGCAAGTTTTCCAGTACCAATTGCTCGCCGTCCATTTTGAACGACGTACCTTGCCCGTTGACCAGCACGCGGGAAAGGTTGAGGTCTTCGCCATCCAATCGCAACGGCAGAGCTTCAACGTCTGGGTTGCGTCGCACCAGCATCGTGTTGAGGACACGGGTTTTGAGAGGGTCTAGGTCAAACACCAGATCAACGTTGTCGATCCAGAAACCGGGGGCCTGGTAGTCTTCGCGCCGTGTGATCACGGCTTGGCCTTCACGAAACATGGGGAAATTCTCCGTTAACGATGGCTTGGCTGCTCAAACGCCTTGTTTGAGCGAGGCTTCAATGAAAGTATCCAGATCGCCGTCGAGCACTTTCTGGGTGTTGCTGATTTCAACGTTGGTACGCAAATCTTTGATGCGGCTTTGGTCCAGCACATAGCTGCGTATTTGGTGGCCCCAGCCCACATCGGTTTTGGTGTCTTCCAGCTTTTGTTGTGCTTCCATGCGTTTGCGCATTTCGAAATCGTACAAGCGCGAGCGCAAGCGTTTCCAAGCGACATCTCGGTTGCTGTGCTGGCTGCGACCGTCTTGGCATTGCACGACGATGCCGGTGGGAATGTGTGTGAGGCGTACCGCCGAATCGGTTTTATTGATGTGCTGTCCGCCTGCACCGCTGGCGCGGAAGGTGTCGGTGCGAACATCGGCAGGGTTGATATCGATTTCTATGGAGTCATCGATTTCAGGATAAACAAAGACGCTGGCAAAGCTGGTGTGCCGCCCACCGGCTGAATCGAATGGCGACTTGCGAACCAAGCGATGAACGCCGGTTTCGGTGCGCAGCAAACCAAATGCGTATTCACCTTCGATCTTCAAGGTGGCGCCTTTGATGCCTGCGACATCGCCGGCTGACTCGTCTTCTAGCGTGGCTTTGAAGCCTTTGCGTTCTGCGTATTTCAAATACTGACGCAACAACATGCTGGCCCAATCGCAAGCCTCTGTGCCACCCGCACCCGCCTGTATATCCAGAAATGCATTGAGTGGATCGGCCGGGTTGTTGAACATGCGGCGAAATTCCAGCTTTTCAATTTCAGTTTGAATCCGCTGGGTGTCTTCTTCAATGGTGATCAGACCCGCTTCGTCGCTGTCGGCGCGGCTCATTTCAAACAGCTCGGTGTTGTCTTCGATTTCTTGCGTCAGGCGGCCAAGCGCCAGAACGATGTCGTCCAGCGATTTTTTTTCTTTGCCCAATTCCTGCGCTTTTTTGGGGTCATTCCACACCGCCGGGTCTTCCAGCGATGCATTGACGGTTCTCAGTCGTTCTGCTTTGGCATCGTAGTCAAAGATACCCCCGAAGATCGAGGGTGCGCGCGCCCAAGTCGATCAATAAATTGCCAATGGTGTTGATGCGTTCTGCGTCCATGTGTCGCCCCAATAAGCTTGCGAAAACTCAGATTATCCCCCGAGTACAAAAGACACCGCCTGATCAGGCTTGCAGTGCCGAATGGGGTGCGTCAGCCTGCTTCAGTTTTTGCAGGCCCTGAAGTACGTCACCCACGATGATGACCGCAGGGCTGGCAAGCTGTTCGCGTTCAAACAAATCGCTCAAGCGATCGAGTTGGCTGGTGGCATGTTTTTGTGAGGGCAGGCTGGCGTTCTCAACCACCGCCACGGGTGTGTCCGCAGGTAAGCCAGCGAGCAGGGCTTGTTGTAAATGGGCTGCCGTTTGAACGCCCATATAAACCACCAGCGTCAAGCGGCATTCATGTGCCGTGCGAGCGATCAAGGGCCAATCGATGGCGGGCATGCGTTGGGTAGATGGGTTGGGTGACGCATGGCCCGTGATCATGAGTACTCCGTGGGCATGGGCACGGTGTGTCAATGCAATGCCCAGATCATGTGCCGCAGCCAGTCCAGCCGTGATGCCGTTGATCACTTCAACCGCGATGCCTTGAGCACGCAAATGTTGTTGTTCTTCTCCGCCTCGGCCAAACACTAACGGATCACCCCCTTTGAGCCTCACCACTTTTTCACCGGCCAGGGCTTCCTGCGCCATTAACTTTTCTATGAACGCCTGCGGTGTAGATTGACAACCGCCTCGTTTGCCGACATGGATGATGCGCGCTGTCGGGCTGGCGTGTTGCAAGACATCGGGATGGACCAAATCATCCACCATCAACACCGTGGCAGATGTGATCGCCTTGACGGCTTTGAGGGTGAGCAATTCGGGGTCGCCAGGGCCAGCGCCAACCAATGTGACCTGTGGGATGAAGGGGGAGTGTGTGTGTGAAGTCATGGACATGCAGAAGTTAGCAAATCGCAGTTGCCAGTTTGCACAGCAAGGAGACTTGGTGCTGAATCGGCGTCGGGATGCTGCTTGGTGCTTCAATCATTGAACGAATGTACTGGGCCGTGGCGGCCGCGTCTAACCCTATCGGAAAAGCGGGGTTGTCTGCCGAAGCCATGTCATTCGGGTCATGGATGTCATGCACCAAACCGTTCAACAGCAAAGTGGATTTACGCATGCGCCTGGGGTCAGCCACGGGCTCACCTTCGGTGCCGCGTAGCAACATGGCATGGGCTTTGGTGAGTTGCAAGGTTTCCAACATAGAAGCTTCGTATTCGGGATGGGTGTAACTTGTCACCAGCAAAGCCGGACCGGCCACAGGGTTCATGAGTTTCACCAAACTGTGTCCCGAATTTCTCAGGCCCACAGCCCGCCGGATTTGCAACAGCTGCCACAACCCTGGGCACAACACTTCGGTGGGGACAAACGCAATCTCATTCGTCTGCAGTGGTCGCAATTGGTTCAGTTGTGTCATGCCCAAAGCCTGCATCACGTCTGCTGTGGAAACTCGCGTGTCCTCTGTGTTGCCGCCGTGCACCAACACCCGCAGCCCTTGTTGCGCCAACAGCCAAGCCAAGAGCGGTGTCAGCAAGGGCAGGCGTCGCGACCCGTTGTAGCTGGGCAGCACCACAGTCAGTTGCCCTTGCGCTGAGGGAAGGGTGTTCAAACGTGCAGCAGTGGCATCGAGAAAACCGGCCATCTCTTGCGCTGTTTCACCCTTGATACGCATGGCGATGCAAAACGCGCCCAGTTGCAAATCAGACACCTTGCCATCCAACACTTGGCCCATCAACTCGGCAGCTTGCTCGCGCGACAAATCGCGAGCGCCTTGTTTGCCGCGCCCAATTTCTCGAATGAAGTGGCTGATGCTCATGGTTGCATTGTGAAACAAGCTTGATGACTTTCAGTTATGAGGCAAATCACGCAAAGCTAAACTCGCTTGCATGTGGATATTGGGCATTGAATCTTCTTGTGACGAAACCGGTGTGGCCCTGGTTCGCACAGAAGCGCGTGGCGGATGGCCGCAGTTGGTCGCGCAAGCCCTGCATACCCAAGCGGCCATGCACGAGGCTTATGGCGGTGTCGTGCCTGAATTGGCCAGCAGAGACCATATTCGACGGGTTTTGCCATTGATTCAACAGGTGATGCAGCAAGCCGCACTACCGTTGTCCGAATTGGATGTGGTGGCCTACACCCGGGGCCCCGGTTTGGCGGGTGCCTTGTTGGTCGGTGCAGGCACGGCTTGTGCGCTGGCGGCGAGTCTGGGCAAACCCGTGTTGGGTGTTCACCATTTAGAGGGGCATTTGCTTTCGCCCTTCATGGGTGCCGAGCCGCCGACTTTTCCCTTCGTGGCGTTGTTGGTCTCGGGTGGGCACACGCAATTGATGTGTGTCAAGGCCGTGGGCAATTACGAGCTGCTGGGTGAGACCATCGATGACGCTGCGGGAGAGGCATTTGATAAATCGGCCAAATTGCTGGGCTTGGGCTATCCCGGCGGCCCTGCCTTGTCTGCATTGGCCGCCCTTGGTAACCCGCAAGCGTTTGCATTGCCCAGACCGCTGCTGCATCAACCCAATTTAGATTTTTCTTTTGCGGGCCTCAAAACCGCCGTGTTGACCCAAAGCCGCAAACTTGGTGATGAATTAGCGGCTCGCAAAGCTGATCTGGCTGCATCTACCCAAGCGGCGATTGTGGAAGTGCTGGTCAAAAAATCGGTGAAAGCCCTCCAACATACCGGTCTGAAAACATTGGTGGTGGCCGGCGGCGTGGGGGCCAATCGCATGCTGCGTGAGCAGTTGCAAAAAGATTGCCAAGCGCTGGGCGCCAAAGTGCATTACCCCGAACCCGAGCTGTGCACCGACAACGGTGCCATGATCGCCATGGCTGCCGCCATGCGCATAAATTCAGGGGTTGAGACGGCCCAAAAAAATTATGCTTTCCATGTGTTGCCGCGCTGGCCGCTGGCGCAAATCGCAACTGCCTGATAACCATACAAGTCCCTTCACCATGCGCCAAACCATCATTGACTTGCAAGCCTCACGCATCCGCGATGTTGCCAACGCCGGGCTCGGGCGCAGCGATGTGTTGGCGTTTTGGTTTGGCGAAAGCGATGAAGTCAGCCCAGAGTTTGTGCGTCAAGCCGCCATCGATTCATTAAATGCAGGCGAAACGTTTTATGCCCATAACCTGGGCTTGCCGTCGTTGCGTGAAGCCATTGCGGCTGAAATGCAGTCACGCCACCGTGCAGACATTGGGGTTGAGCGGATTGCGGTCACATCTGGCGGGGTGAATGCTTTGATGTTGGCGATGCAAGCATTGCTCAACCCCGCAGACCATGCGGTGGTGGTCACCCCCGTTTGGCCCAACTTGACAGCACAACCGGTGATTTTGGGCGCGCAATTGCACACGGTGTGTTTGCAACCGCAACAAGGCAGATGGACTTTGCCCATGGATGCATTGCTCGCTGCTATCACGGACCGCACCCGTTTGCTCGTGATCAATTCACCCAACAACCCCACTGGCTGGACCTTGACACGCGAGGAGCAGCAAACCATCTTGGCGCATTGCCGCTTGACGGGCACTTGGATATTGGCTGACGAGGTCTATGAAAACTTGTTCTATTTGCCCAGCGCAAACCTGTGCGCTCCAAGCTTTCTCGACATAGCCGCCCCTGAAGACCGCTTGGTCGTGGCACACAGTTTTTCAAAAAGTTTTTTGATGACCGGATGGCGTCTGGGATGGTTGGTCATGCCGGCAGCCATGACCGAGCACATGGGCAAGTTGATCGAATTCAACACCTCATGTGCCAGCGTGTTCGTTCAGCGTGCAGGTGAAGCTGCCATGCGCCATGCAGGTGAGGTGGTGCCGCGCGTCGTGGCTCAGATGCGCGCTTGCCGTGACCGCTTGGTCGCTGAATTGGCCCCTGTTTCTGGGTTGCAATTGGCTACACCAGATGGTGGGATGTATGCTTTTTTCTCTATTTCAGGTCATGCAGACGATCTGCTGACCGCGAAGCGGTTGGTGGCCGAAGCTGGGTTGGGCTTGGCGCCGGGGAGTGCTTTTGCGCCCCAAGCGCAGGGTTGGTTGCGCTGGTGCTTTGCTTCGAAAGACCCCGACAGGTTGGGCGAGGGCGCGTGCCGCCTCAGGCAGTGGCTGGGAAAGCTATAATTCCAAGGCTTAACCATTTCGGGCTAAGTTCACGCCATCTGGCATTTCCGGCTGTTGGCGCATGTCAAATTTTTTGGAAAAACACCATGACAACATTAAACAAGGCCGAGGTCGTCAAGGCCAACGCCCGTTCTGCCAACGACACTGGCAGCCCCGAAGTGCAGGTCGCCATCCTGACCGCACGCATCAATGAACTGACCCCCCATTTCAAAACACACGCCAAGGATCACCATGGTCGCCGTGGTTTGTTGCGCATGGTCAGCCGTCGACGCAAATTGCTCGACTACCTCAAATCCAAAGACGCTGAGCGCTACACCGCGCTGATTGCCAAATTGGGTTTGCGCAAGTAACTCCCCGCCCGGTGCAACGCCTGAGTCTGTTCATTCACTCAGGCGTTGGCGCATGGGGCAGGGCACATTCAAAGCAACTGACTCAGAGCGAAGCTGTGTCATTCCAAAAAAAGACCGTGTATTTTTCTGGAATGGCATCGTGTTCTGACAGTCACTTTGGGCTTTTGTGAAGTGGCCTTCACTTCCCCTCACTGTTCAGGAATTCCACATGTCCTTATTCAATAAAGTCAGCAAAACCTTTCAATGGGGCCAGCACACGGTCACCATGGAAACCGGAGAGATCGCACGCCAGTCCGGCGGAGCCGTCATGGTCAACATCGATGACACCGTGGTTCTGGCCACTGTGGTGGGCTCGAAAAACGCCAAACCCGGCCAAGATTTTTTCCCCTTGACCGTCGACTACATCGAAAAAACATACGCCGCCGGAAAAATCCCAGGCAGCTTCTTCAAGCGCGAAGCCAAGCCCAGCGAACACGAAACCCTGACCAGCCGTCTGATTGACCGTCCTATCCGTCCGCTGTTTCCCGAAGGTTTCTACAACGAGGTGCAGGTGATCGTGCACGTATTGAGCCTCAACCCCGAGGTGCAGGCCGACATCGCCGCCATGATCGCCACTTCGGCGGCCCTGTCGGTCAGCGGCATCCCATTCAATGGCCCCATTGGCGCAGCGCGCGTGGGCTATGTGAACGGCGAATACGTGCTCAACCCGGGCCAGACCCAGCTCAAGGACAGCAAGCTTGATCTGGTGGTTGCAGGTACCGAATCTGCGGTGCTGATGGTCGAGTCAGAAGCCTTGCAAATGTCTGAAGAAGTCATGCTCGGTGCCGTGGTGTTTGGTCACGAACAAAGCCGCATTGCCATCAACGCCATCCACGAATTGGTGCGCGATGCAGGCAAGCCCGTTTGGGATTGGCAGCCACCTGCCAAGGACGAGCCATTGATTGCCAAAGTGGCTGCCTTGGCCGACGACAAGTTGGCTGCGGCCTACCAAATTCGCAACAAGCAAAGCCGTACCCAAGCATGCCGTGAAGCCTATGCCGCGGTCATGGAAGGGCTCAAAGCCGACGGCGTTGAATTCGACAGCGTGAAAGTTGAAAGCATGTTGTTTGACATCGAAGCACGCATTGTTCGCAGCCAAATTTTGGCCGGTGAGCCACGTATCGATGGTCGCGATACCCGCACAGTGCGCCCGATCGAAATCCGCAATAGCGTATTGCCACGCACCCACGGCTCAGCCTTGTTTACCCGTGGTGAAACACAAGCTTTGGTGGTCACCACCCTCGGAACAGAGCGCGATGCACAACGCATCGATGCATTGGCCGGTGAATTCGAAGACCGCTTCATGTTCCACTACAACATGCCTCCGTTTGCCACCGGCGAAGTTGGTCGCATGGGCAGCACGAAACGCCGCGAAATCGGTCACGGTCGTTTGGCCAAACGTGCTCTGGCGGCATGTTTGCCAACCAAAGAAGAGTTTCCTTACACCATGCGTGTGGTGTCAGAAATCACAGAATCCAATGGCTCTTCATCCATGGCTTCGGTCTGTGGCGGTTGTTTGTCACTGATGGATGCGGGTGTTCCCATGAAAGCCCATGTGGCGGGTATCGCCATGGGGCTGATCAAAGACGGCAACCGTTTTGCCGTGCTCACCGACATCTTGGGCGACGAGGACCATTTGGGTGACATGGACTTCAAAGTGGCGGGTACCACCAACGGCATCACCGCTTTGCAAATGGACATCAAAATCCAAGGCATCACCCAAGAAATCATGCAAGTGGCTTTGGCCCAAGCCAAAGAAGCCCGCATGCATATTTTGGGAAAAATGCAAGACGCCATGGGCGAGGCCAAAGCC
>JALRAA010000539.1 GCA_023262645.1 Burkholderiaceae bacterium | reverse complement strand
GTATTCCCGGGCGGCGCACTCGTCGGTTGCGACGCGGGATACCTGAATGCCAGCCGTATCAAGGGCTCGCACGCTGCCATCAAAACCGGCATGCTCGCGGCCGACGCAGCGTTTGAAGCCGTCACTGCAGGACGCGCCCACGACGAACTCAGCGCCTATCCAAAATCCTTTGAAGCCAGCTGGCTTTACAAAGAGTTGCACCAATCGCGCAACTTCAAACTCTGGTTTAAAAAAGGTATGTTGATCGGTACCTTGATGACGGGTATCGAGCAATGGCTTCTGCCGAAACTCGGCATCAGCTCACCGCCTTGGACATTGCGTGGCAGCAAACCCGACCATGCCAATTTACAACCTGCATCGCAGTTTGCAGAAATCCACTACCCCAAACCCGACGGCACATTGACTTTTGACCGATTGAGTAGCGTATTCATCAGCAACACCAACCACGAAGAAAACCAGCCCGCGCATCTCACGCTGAAAGATGCGTCGGCTCCAGTTTCTATCAATTTGGCGAAATATGCAGGCCCAGAGAGCCGCTACTGTCCGGCTGGCGTTTATGAGTACGTGAAAAACGATGAC
>JALRAA010000538.1 GCA_023262645.1 Burkholderiaceae bacterium | reverse complement strand
GGAGCTCACGCCCTGGGAGATCCTGATCCTGATGCAGCTCTCCTACCTGATCATGGGCACCTTCCTCGACGACACCGCGATGCTGGTGATCGTGGCGCCGCTCTACGTGCCGCTGGTGGGGGCGCTCGGGTTCGACCTGGTCTGGTACGGCGTGCTCTACACCATCACCTGCCAGATCGCCTACATGACGCCGCCCTTCGGGTATAACCTGTTCCTGATGCGGGCGATGGCGCCGAAGGAAATCTCGCTGATGGACATCTATCGGTCCATCATTCCCTTCGTGTTGATCATGACGCTCGGGCTGGCGCTGATCATCATTTTTCCCGAGATCGCGCTCTGGCTGCCCGATCACGTGTACAACAAATGACCGAGAGAGCCGTGCTGAAGCGGCCGGACCCGGCTCCTCTCCTTTCTGTGGTGACTGCTTGGAATCTACCTCCTTCCTGGTGACTGCTTGGAATCTACCTCCTTACTTCGGTATAGTTGGGGTCTCTTGAGGAAACTGCTTTAATACCCGGGGACTGCTTGGAATCCGCCTCCTTACTATGCGTTAACGACTTGTTTGGCTTCTGCTTAGAG
>JALRAA010000537.1 GCA_023262645.1 Burkholderiaceae bacterium | reverse complement strand
AAGACGAAGCCGGGCTGATCGGCCTGTCGGCGAACTTTGAGCTCTACGGGGACATGAGTGACCGGATGATGAGCCTCGCGGCCGGCCTCGGGCCGGAGCAGGAGATCTATTCGATCGACGAGTCCTTCATCGGGCTGGAGGGCGTCAAGGGCGATCTGGTAGCGCGTGCTCGCGCCGTGCGGTCGCGCATCCTGGCCTGGACGGGTATTCCATGCGGTATTGGCATCGGCCCTACCAAGACCTTGGCCAAGCTGGCCAACCACATCGCCAAGACGGCGGAGCGCAAGCCAGGCAGCTACCCCGCCAAGTTCGCCCAGGTGTGCAACCTGGCGAACACCACCCCAGAGGAACTCCAGAGCCTGCTGCACGCTACTGACGTGGGCGAGGTCTGGGGCGTGGGCGGGCGCATTGGCTCGCAGTTGCGAGACCTGGGCGTCAAGACCGTGTGGGACCTCACCCAGATGGAGCCGCACTTGGTGCGGCAGCGCTGGTCAGTGGTGCTGGAGCGCACGGTGCAGGAACTGCGCGGCGTGGCCTGCATGTCGCTGGACGATGCGCCGCCTGCGAAGCAGCAGATCGCTTG
>JALRAA010000536.1 GCA_023262645.1 Burkholderiaceae bacterium | reverse complement strand
GATGTGCTGCGCGACATCTGGATCTGGGACCTCGACCGCCAGTCGCGCGTGCGCCGTCTCGTGCGCGCCGAATCGGGCCGCGTGGAGTACGACGAGGCCACCAACAGCCTCATCCCGGCGCTCACCCGCGCGACGGTGGAGGAGCGCGACCCCGCCGATCCGGAGAACTTCGGCAAGGCGCCGCGGGTGGTGACGGTCGGCCGCTTCGACGAGATCCGCATCCCGCTCGACCGTTACATGGGCGAGCACTTCGTGCGTTTGAAGGAGGAGTGGTTGCCCTACGGTGAGCTGCAGGCGCTGCGCGCGCGTCAGGCCGCCGAGACGCCGGTTCCGGGGAAAAAAGCGGAACACGCGCGCGCCGGCATGCGGCTGGCCATGATCTCGATGGAAAAATGGGCCCAGGCGGCCGCCGTCCTCTGCTTCGCGCTCGTGGGCGTGCCGCTCGGGATCCGCGTCTCGCGGCGGGAGACCTCCGCCAACCTCGGACTCGCGCTCCTGCTGGTGCTCGGGTTCTACCTGCTCACGGTCGCGATCAAGTGGCTCGACAAGCAGCCCGAGCTTAGGCCCGACCTGCTGCTCTGGGT
>JALRAA010000535.1 GCA_023262645.1 Burkholderiaceae bacterium | reverse complement strand
GAAGCGTTGCAGCGGATCGCCGCGGAGGAACTCGCGGCGGCCGGTGTGCGGCTGGAGCCGTTCAAAACGAAGGCGGCCCCGCTCATCCGCCGGATTGAGTGACGGCGGTCGGAGAAGGCGGGTCAGAACAGGAAGGCCGGGGAGGGTGGGAAGGAGAACGATGGATCATCATCGAATCGTGGAATTTCGCGCAAAACCGGCCGCGCCCACTCGTCCGCTTTCGTGGCTCCGCCGTGACCGAAGCGTCGGCCAAAGTGGCTTCCGAATAGCTCCGCGAGGGAGCAACCACGGATGGACGCGAATCGACACGGATAAACGCGGTTCGTTTGTAGCCGGGGTCGCCGACCCCGGACCATGCCGGCGATCGTACGGCCGAAGGCTGTTCCGGGTCTGCCAACAGCTTCGGCCGGATAACCCATTATCCGCGGTTCGACGTCGTTAGCGTGTTCTACCGCTGCCATCACCCGCCGTTGCCTGTTCCCGGCCTCTCCTGGGTTCGGACAGGAACCCAGCCCGTCGGCGGATCCTCACCCTTCCAACGAGTTTCCCTATGTCACGCCGCCCGCACCGCCTAGCCACCGCTCTCCCTC
>JALRAA010000534.1 GCA_023262645.1 Burkholderiaceae bacterium | reverse complement strand
GGAGAAGCACAACTTGAGAATTGGAAGACCGATATCGATCTCGGCGATATCGTCAGTGTTACTGGCGAAGTAATTACTTCAAAACGTGGCGAACTTTCGATTCTTGCTAATACTTATCACCTAGCAGCAAAAGCGCTCCGCCCACTTCCAAACGAACATAATCCATTAAGCGAAGAGACCCGCGTTCGCCAACGTTATGTTGATTTGATTGTGCGTCCTGAAGCGCGCGACACCGCTCGTATCCGGCCGAAAGTTTTGAAATCACTCCGCGACACATTTGATAAGCGCGAGTTCATCGAAGTCGAAACTCCAATGCTCCAAGTCATGCATGGTGGCGCCGCTGCTCGACCATTCAAAACGTTTAGCAATGCATATGACATCGATCTTTTCTTACGAATTGCGCCCGAACTCTTCTTAAAAAGATGTGTGGTTGGCGGGCTAGAGAAAGTCTTTGAAATCAACCGCAATTTCCGCAATGAAGGCGCTGACTCCAGCCACTCACCAGAATTCGCGATGCTTGAGATGTATTGGGCATATGCCGATTGGCGCGATATGAAGGTGCTCACTCAAGAATTAATTCAGAACGCCGCAATG
>JALRAA010000533.1 GCA_023262645.1 Burkholderiaceae bacterium | reverse complement strand
TCAACTTATCAGTATACATAAAAAAATTAATAAAGTAGTTAAAAGGATAAAAAATAATGAAATGCCATCAACACCAAGGCTAAAGTTAAAATTTAAAAAAGGAATTCACAACAGTTTACTTACAAATTGGAAAGAACCCACAGATTTGTTAAAAAAAACTCATAAAAATAACGAAACTACATATAATAAACAAGACACATTTAAAGCTATTGACTTCAATAAAAAATGATTTGAAGAAGGTACAAGTAATAGAAAAAATGTCCCAATTAAAGGTAATACCAAGACAAAAATCAACAAGTTTGTCACATTTAATAAAAAAAAGTCTAACATTCACATTTTATAGGACTTGAACCTATGTCCGTCAGCTTAGAAGGCTGTTGCTCTATCCAACTGAGCTAAAAATGCTAAAAATAAAGGCTAAAATCGGATTTGAACCGATATTAAAAGATTTGCAATCTAATACATTAACCAAATTATGTTATTCAGCCTAAATATAGAATTTGTGGTGTATAGTTTTATTTTTAAACAAAATGAAAAATTGGGATACATTTTGGTTAGCATTGTAGAACGTAACAACCGTTTGCACTAAAATAGT
>JALRAA010000532.1 GCA_023262645.1 Burkholderiaceae bacterium | reverse complement strand
CACCCGGGCGCCGTTGTTGAGCCCCCCCAGAATGTTTTCGGCCGGGACTTCAACATTCTGGAACACCAGCTCGCCCGTGTGGCTCCCGCGCATACCCAATTTGTCCAGCTTCTGGGCGATCGAAAAACCCTTCATGCCGTTCTCGATGAGAAAGGCCGTCACGCCGCGTGCGCCCAGCTCAGGCTCGGTCTTGGCATACACCACCAGGGTGTGGGCATCGGGGCCGTTGGTGATCCACATCTTGCTGCCGTTGAGCAGGTAGTACCCCCCCTTGTCTTCGGCCTTGAGCTTCATGCTGATCACATCGGAGCCTGCGCCCGGCTCGCTCATGGCCAGCGCACCCACATGCTCGCCGCTGATCAGTTTGGGCAGGTACTTGGCGCGCTGCGCCTGGCTGCCGTTGCGCTTAATCTGGTTGACGCACAAATTGGAATGCGCGCCATAGGACAAGCCCACCGAAGCGCTGGCGCGGGAGATTTCCTCCATGGCCACCATATGGGCCAGATAACCCATATTGGCTCCTCCGTACTCTTCGCCCACGGTGATACCCAGTACGCCGAGGTCGCCCATCTTGCGCCACAGGTCCATGGGAAATTGGTCA
>JALRAA010000531.1 GCA_023262645.1 Burkholderiaceae bacterium | reverse complement strand
GTGGGCTTGTTCAATGTGATCGGCACCTACACCGCTGGTGAATTGGGGCAGCGCTTTCCACGGCGCTACATCCTGAGCGCCATCTACGCACTTCGCTCGGTGTGCATCACGCTGTTCCTGCTGGCGCCCCTCACTCCCTGGAGCGTGTACCTGTTCGCGTCCGCGATGGGACTGCTGTGGCTGTCCACCGTGCCGCCCACCAACGCCGTGATCGCGCAGATCTTCGGCGTGCAGTACATGTCCATGCTCAGCGGCTTTGTGTTCCTGAGCCACCAGGTGGGCTCGTTCCTGGGCGCTTGGATGGGCGGGTGGCTTTATGGCATGCAAGGCAATTACAACGTGGTCTGGGGCATCTGCATCGCGCTGGGAGTGTTTGCGGCACTGATCAATCTGCCGGTCAAGGAGTCGCCCATCGTGCGGGCGGCGCCCCAGGCGGCGTGAACCTCAGGACATCCCTGGCCGCTGTTCTGCTTCAACCCGCCCGCTTCCCGCTCACCCCTTGAACTCATCCGCCCCGGCCACGAGAGGCGACGCCAGCACCCTCCCCCATGAGAAGCCGCCCTTCACGACGACTCTTTGACGCCCTGGGGGCCGACCGCCCCGCAGGT
>JALRAA010000530.1:321-610 GCA_023262645.1 Burkholderiaceae bacterium | reverse complement strand
AGGTGAGCAGGGTTTTGTGCGTGGCAGTTTGCGCGCGCTGGTTCGTGAGCGCAAGCGCCGCGATCTGGGCCCTGAGCAGCCTTTCATTTTGGAGGGGCATGCCGATGGCCGTCTGTCGTTGCGCGATCCGACCACCCAGACCCGTATCCCGCTGGATTCTTTTGGCCCCAGTCAGCTGGCGTTGTTTCAGCCGCTGCGGGGTACCTCGGTTCTTACTTCATCTCGATCATCAGGAGTCACGCCATGACCCCCTCATCACTAGATTTTGACCATGTGGATTTGCTCATCG
>JALRAA010000530.1:0-311 GCA_023262645.1 Burkholderiaceae bacterium | reverse complement strand
ATGCCAATGCCAAGGCCGTCCAGAGCACCGTGCTCTCGCCGCGCTTTTACACCACGGACTTTGCCGAACTGGACCGTCTTGACATGTCGCCAGTGCGCGCAGAGTGGGACGCCATGATGAAAGAGTACGAAGGCGACAACAACCACGACCACTTCCAGCGTGATGGCGCATTCGCCGAGGAAGTTCGCCGGTTGATGCCGCAACTCAGCCCCGAATTGCGCCAGGAGTTTTTGGACTTTTTGATCAGTTCGTTGACCTCCGAATTTTCCGGCTGCATTCTCTACAACGAGATTCGCAAGCATGTGAGCAAC
>JALRAA010000052.1 GCA_023262645.1 Burkholderiaceae bacterium | reverse complement strand
GGTCCTCGGACGAGTAGCCAGCGAAGTTGCTCTCCGTTTGCGCGGCAAACACAAGGCCATTTACACGCCTCACGTCGATACTGGCGACTTCATCGTCGTCGTCAACGCAGCACAACTCAAAGTGACTGGCACCAAGTCTTTGGACAAGGTGTACTACCGCCACTCGGGTTTCCCCGGCGGCATCTATGGCACCAACTTCCGCGACATGCAGGCCAAGCACCCTGGCCGCGCACTCGAGAAGGCCGTCAAGGGCATGTTGCCCAAAGGTCCTCTGGGCTACGCCATGATCAAAAAACTCAAGGTGTACGGTGGCGCTGAGCATCCCCACACCGCCCAACAGCCTAAAGTGCTGGACATTTAAGGAGCCTTGAGAATGATTGGTGAATGGAACAATGGCACCGGCCGTCGCAAATCCAGCGTCGCTCGTGTGTTTCTCAAAAAAGGCTCCGGCAAAATCACGGTCAATGGCAAGGACATCGCCGAATATTTCGGTCGTCAAACCTCGATCATGATTGCCAAGCAACCCCTGTTTTTGACGCAGCATGCCGAAAGCTTTGACATCCAAATCAATGTCCAAGGTGGCGGTGAATCCGGTCAGGCAGGCGCTGCCCGCCACGGTATCACCCGTGCTTTGATCGATTACGACGCTTCACTCAAGCCCGCGCTGTCAGCCGCTGGTTTTGTGACCCGCGATGCGCGTGAAGTCGAACGTAAAAAAGTGGGTTTGCACGGCGCACGTCGCCGCAAGCAGTTCAGCAAACGCTGATCCCATGTTGCAGACCTTGGGGTCTGTGCCAAGAAGCCGCCTGCACTTCGGTCAGGCGGTTTTTTTATGGCTTCGGACTTGGGGTCTCACAGATAACCTTGTAAAGGTTATTGTTGACTGAAATAGGTTACTATTAACCGTTGAAATTTTGTGATGGAGAGTGCCATGAGTGCCTTAGCCGAAACCGCTACCCAAGCCATGCCTGAACCCATTGTGTTCACAGACAGCGCAGCTGCCAAAGTGGCCGATTTGATCGCCGAAGAAGGCAACCCCGATTTGAAATTGCGCGTGTTTGTGCAAGGGGGCGGCTGCTCAGGTTTCCAATATGGTTTCACGTTTGATGAAATCACCAACGAAGACGACACCACCATGTCTAAAAATGGTGTGTCTTTGCTGATTGATGCCATGAGCTACCAATATTTGCTCGGTGCAGAAATCGATTACAAAGAAGATTTGCAAGGTGCTCAATTCGTGATCAAAAATCCGAATGCCACCACCACCTGCGGTTGTGGATCCTCTTTCTCTGTTTGAGTTTCGTTCTCAAACAACAACAGCCGGGCACTGTCCCGGCTTTTTTATTCAAGCCGCGTAAATACCACCCAACACACGCGGCCCCAATGCGCCGGTGACCGCAGGTAAATTGCCTGGCAAGTTCAAACAGGTTTGCTGAGCCAACCAAGCAAAAGCCGCGGCTTCTACTTGAGTGGGCGGCAACCCCACAGCCTCGGTACTGCTGACAGCCAACTGCGGTAAGCCTTGTTGCAATAACCGCATCAAGTGACCGTTATATGCGCCGCCGCCGCATACCAAAAGCCGGGTGGCGTCTGGAGCATGGCGTTGAATATCGTTGACGCAAACCTGTGCGGTAAAAGCCGTGAGCGTGGCCTGCACATCCACCGCCGATAACCCTTGAAAATGTTGCAGTTGCGTGCTCAACCAATCTGCATGGAAAAGATCACGCCCAGTGCTCTTGGGTGGCCTTTGGTGTAAGAACGGTTCGCTTAACAATTGATCGAGCAAGCCTGAGTGGCAATGTCCGCTCGCCGCCCAAGCACCGTTTTTGTCAAATGTCTGTCCAATGTGCTGTTGGCACCAAAGATCAAGCAACACATTGCCTGGGCCGCAGTCAAAACCGCTCACTCGGTCTGGCGCGAGTACGCTCAGATTGGAAATACCCCCGATATTGAGCACAGCCACCGTGCGGCCAGTTTCAGCAAACAGGTGTTGATGAAAAGCAGGTACCAAGGGTGCGCCTTGTCCACCGGCGGCGATATCGCGGCTGCGAAAGTCCGCCACCACGCGTATGGCAGTCAACTCAGCCAGCAAGGAGGGTTGGTTGATTTGCAAGGTGTAACCCATGCTGTCGTGCTGTCTGGGTTGGTGGCGAACGGTTTGCCCGTGTGCACCGATGGCAGCCACATCGCTGGCAGCCACACCGGTTTGGGACAGCAATTGGCGAACGACTTGTGCATACAACTGTGCCAAGGCATTTCCTGCCAATGCAGCCCGGTGCAGCTCATCTGGGCCAGATTGGTTCAACTGTAAAAAAGTCTGCCGCAAAGGCGCGTCAAACGGCAAATTGCTGTGGCCAAAAATACGAACGCCGTTTGAAAAATCGGCCAAAACCGCGTCCACGCCATCGAGGGAAGTGCCAGACATCACGCCGATATAAAGCGTGGACATACGGCGATCAATCAGAGGGTGTTGTCTGCAAAAGCCACGGCAGCCGCGGCAAGCTGGCTTGCCACTTGAGAGGCTTGGCGATTGAACGCATCGCGGGCATGAGCAGATACGGGAACAGATTCGCTTTGACGTGCTAACAAGGCGGGGTCTTTGTGCACACCATTGACACGGAATTCAAAATGCAAATGGGGGCCAGTGGCCCATCCGGTGGCACCAACCAAACCCACGGTTTGACCTTGGGTGACTGACTGGCCACGTTTAACCAGCATTTTGCTCAGGTGGGCATACACCGTGCTGTGGCCAGTGCTGTGTTTGACCACCACCGCGTTGCCATAACCGCCCATGTTGCCAGCCGACTCGACCACACCCAAGCCCACACTGCGCACAGGCGTGCCTTGGGCAGCCGCGTAGTCCACACCCAAATGGGCGCGCCATGTTTGAAAAATGGGGTGAAAGCGCATACTGAAGCCACTGCTCACCCGAGAGAAGGCCAAAGGTGAGGCAAGGTAGGTGCGACGCAGGCTTTGGCCTTGCAAATTGAAGTAGCCGCCAGGTTTTTGTGGGCTGTCTTGGAACCACATGGCTTGGTGCGATTTGCCTTTGTTGACAAACTCGGCAGACAGTACTTTGCCGGGTTTGAGCACCTCGCCGTCTGCCTCCAACGATTCGTAGCTGACCGAGAAATGGTCGCCTTTGCGCAATGCGCGGTGAAAGTCGATATCACCAGAGAATATTTCGGCCAATTGAACCGCGATGCTGTCGGGAATACGCGCTTCATCGGTGGCGGCGAACAACGAGGTTTGAATCACTCCGCCCGACAAGCGCACGGATGGTTTGAGTTCGCCTGTTTCGCGGTGTGCACTCAAACCTTGATCGCTGCGCTCGATGACCAGTCGTTGAAAGCTGTCGTTGCTCTCGGTGGCCCAGCGCGCGGTGAGTTTGAGCAAGTGGTTGTCATCATCCACTTCGGCATTGAGCAGTCGGGCGTTTTTGCCCAGCAGGCTGTCGCGCACCAATGGGTTGCTGCGCATGAAATCGGCAGCGGTTTTGTCTACTACGCCAAGTCGCGACAGCAAGGATTCAGCGGTGTCTGTGGCGCGAGAAGTGTCTGTGCGATAGAGACGCAATTTGTCTTTGCTAAGGCTGTTGATTTGGCTTTCAAGGCTCAGGTTGGACACCGACTCCACCAATTGACGGATAGGCACTGTGCCGCGGTCCAAGTTGCCAAAACCGGCCACGGCAATAGCACCGCTGGCAAGCAAGACGCCAAGCACCAACCAACGGACCTGCCATGTGTTGGCACGTGGGGGGTTGTCGGTAGAGATGAATTCGTCTGATGGAGGCAAAACAAACAGTCCGTGAAACTAAACAGCCAATTTCTAAGCACTGACGGCAAAAGCCCGCGCTTTAGAATCGATACAACCATTGACCACCGCATCAAGAAGCGGGTGGCACAAAGCGTGAGAGTATACAAGCCTGACGCCAAGGCTACAAGCCCAAAATCACTTATGAATCAAGCATCTACAAACCAAACCTCGTTGTCGCCCAACGTCGAACACGCACTGGCTGTCTCGTTACGCGGCTGCGAAGAATTGCTGCCTCGGGACGAATGGATCAAGAAATTACAACGGCACGAAACCCATGGACAACCATTGCGCATCAAACTGGGTCTTGACCCCACGGCGCCAGACATCCATATCGGGCATACCGTGGTGCTCAACAAAATGCGCCAGTTACAAGATTTGGGCCACCAGGTGATTTTTTTGATCGGCGATTTCACCTCGCTCATCGGTGACCCCTCTGGGCGCAACAGCACGCGTCCTGCCCTGACGCCAGAACAGATCAAGCACAACGCAGACACTTATTACCAACAAGCCAGCATGGTGTTGGACCCCGCCCGCACCGAAATTCGCTACAACAGCGAGTGGAGTGAGCCCTTGGGCGCCAGCGGCATGATTCAACTGGCATCACGCTACACCGTGGCTCGTATTCTGGAGCGTGAAGATTTCACCAAGCGTTTCAAGGCAGGTACACCGATTTCGGTGCATGAATTGCTGTATCCATTGATGCAAGGCTATGACAGCGTGGCCTTGAAAAGCGACTTGGAATTGGGCGGTACCGATCAAAAATTCAACCTGCTGATGGGCCGACATTTGCAACAAGAATACGGGCAAGAACCGCAATGCATTTTGACCATGCCCTTGCTTGAAGGCTTAGACGGCATTGACAAAATGTCTAAGAGCAAGAACAACTACATTGGCATTACCGAAGATGCCAACACCATGTTTGCCAAAGTCATGTCTGTCAGTGACGAATTGATGTGGCGTTGGTACACCTTGTTGAGTTTTCAAAGTCTGTCTGCGATCGAGGCCTTGAAAAACGAAGTCTCTCAAGGGCGCAATCCGCGCGATGCCAAAGTGGCGCTGGCCAAAGAAATCACCGCCCGTTTTCATTCGGCGGCCATGGCGGATTTGGCTGAACAAGACTTTGTCAACCGAAGCAAAGGCGGCATTCCAGACGACATCCCCGACGTGCAACTGAGTGGTGCACCGTTGGCCATCACCGCACTGTTGAAAAACGCCGGATTGGCGCCTTCTGCCAGCGAAGCAGGGCGTCTGATCGAGGGCCATGGTGTGCGGATTGACAGCAGTGTGGTCAGCGACAAAGGCTTGAAACTGAACGCAGGTGTTTATGTGGTTCAAGTCGGCAAGCGCAAGTTTGCGCGCGTGCACCTGAGTCCCTGAGTGGCGCTGGTTGCCACCGGTATCCAAACGATGAACAGATTGAACGACTGGTTATTCAAACTCTCGACCCGGCATTTGCTGTGGGCATCGGTGGCGGTTGCGGTGATCACCATCGTCATGAAAACCTGGGCTTGGTATCTCACCGATTCGGTGGGGTTGCTGTCTGACGCCATGGAGTCGTTCGTCAACTTGGCGAGCGCTATTTTTGCTTTGCTGATGGTCACCGTGGCGCAGCAACCCGCCGACGCAGAGCATCCTTATGGCCACCACAAGGCCGAGTATTTTTCTTCTGGCTTTGAAGGTGTGCTGATCATGGGTGCGGCGGCGGCCATCATTTGGGCGTCGGCACACCGCTTGTTTGATCCGCAGCCTGTGGTGGAGTTGGGATGGGGATTGTCTTTGTCGGTGGCCAGTTCTGCTCTGAATGGTTTGCTGGCTTGGGTGATGTTCAAGGTCGCCAAGCAACAACGTTCGATTGCATTGGAGGCGGATGCCAAACATTTGGTGACCGATGTCTGGACATCCGCAGGTGTGGTCGTTGGCTTGTTGTTGGTGATGTTCACCGGATGGTTATGGCTGGATGCTTTGGTGGCCATCGGCGTGGCCTTGAACATCATGAAAGAAGGCATTGAATTGATTTGGCGTTCGTCGCAAGGCCTGATGGACGAAGCGGTTGACCCCAACGTGCTGGCAGAGATACATGCGGTGTTGCAAGGGTTCGAACACATGCGTGGCGAGGTGGAAATCATTCGCTTTGACCACATCACCACACGACAAGCTGGTCAGCGTCGGTTTGTCGATATGCATATGCACATGCCCGCGAGTTGGTCCTTGGGACGCGCAGCCGCATTGCGCACGAGCGTGGAGCAGGCCTTGATGAGTGCTGTGCCAGGTTTGCGCGCCACCATTCAGTTGTTGCCCAGTGATGTAGAGGCACATTTCGACGATGTGCGCGATTTGAAATAAGTTTGGTTATTTGTTGCGCGACACGTGTGGAAAATTGACGGATTGATAATCCTTGAATGAATTCTTCATTTCGCACCCTCACACTTTCCCCCGACACACTCAACAACCTCGATCAACTCGGTTACACCGAGATGACACCGATTCAACAAGCCAGTTTGCCGTTGGCACTGGCGGGCCAGGATGTGATTGCGCAAGCCAGCACAGGCAGCGGCAAAACCGCAGCATTTGGTTTGCCGTTGGTGGAAAAACTGACGGCCAATTTCCATGCGGTACAGGCATTGGTTATGTGTCCGACCCGCGAGCTTGCAGACCAAGTCACCACAGAAATTCGGCGACTGGCGCGAGCAACGGCCAATATCAAAGTGGTCACGCTGTGCGGTGGTGTGGCGTTGCGTGGACAAGAACAAAGCCTGCAGCACGGTGCGCATGTGGTGGTCGGCACCCCCGGTCGTATTTTGGATCACCTCACGCGTGGGAATTTGCGGCTGGACTCGGTCAAAACATTGGTGCTTGACGAGGCCGATCGCATGCTGGACATGGGCTTCTTTGACGATATCGCGCAACTCATTCGCCAATGTCCTGCCAAGCGACAAACCCTGCTGTTTTCAGCCACCTATCCGCAAGGCATAGCCAAGCTGTCAGCTCAATTCATGCACCAACCGCAAACCGTCAAAGTGCAAACAGTGCATGCGGCGGACAAAATCAAACAACTGTTTTATGAAGTCAGAGAGGACGAGCGGCTGCATGCGGTGTCCTTGCTGCTCAACCATTTCCGGCCCGAGTCCACGCTGGCGTTTTGCAATACCAAGCAGCAATGCCGTGAATTGTTGGCGGTGTTGCAAGCCCAAGGTTTTGATGCGCTTGCGCTGTACGGAGAACTAGAGCAACGAGCGCGATCAGGTGCTGGTGCGCTTCGTCAACGGCAGTTGCTCGGTGCTGGTGGCCACCGATGTTGCGTCGCGCGGCTTGGACATTCAGCAATTGAATGCCGTGATCAATGTCGATGTCACGCCTGACGCTGAAATACACATCCATCGCATTGGGCGAACAGGCCGTGCCGACGCGCAAGGCTTGGCTCTGACGTTGGCCAGTTTGGATGAAATGGGAGCGGTTGGTCGCATTGAGTTATTGCAAGGCATGGAGTCGCAATGGGCCAAGCTCGATACGCTGACGCCAACGCCTGGTGGCCGGCTCATGGCGCCCATGAAAACACTGCAAATTGTGGGTGGGCGCAAAGAAAAAATCCGCCCGGGCGATGTGTTGGGCGCGCTCACCGGTGAAGCGGGTTTTTCAGCGCAGCAGATTGGCAAGATCAATGTGAATGAATTTTCTACCTATGTGGCAGTCGACCGCGCGATTGCATCCGAGGCTGTCGAACGCTTGTCTCAAGGCCGCATCAAAGGCAAAACTGTGTGTGTGCGTCTGATGGGTTAACGGCGGTTTCACGCATAAGGATTGGCAATACCCAACCCAGCCAACAAATCGGTTTCATAAGCTTCCATGGCTTGGGCCTGTTTGGCAGAGGTTTCATGGTCCCAGCCTTGCGCATGCAGTGTGCCGTGAACCAGCAAATGCGCATAGTGCGCTCGCAGTGTTTTGCCCAGCGCTTTGGCCTCCTCAGCCACCACGGGAGCGCACAGTACCAAGTCAGCCAACACCACAGGTTGGTGTTCGTAATCAAACGTCAACACATTGGTGGCGTAAGGTTTGTCACGGTAGCTGCTGTTCAAAGCCAGTCCTTCTTCGGCATTGACGATACGCACGGTGATTTGTGCATCGCTGGACAATGCATGCCTGATACAACGCCGG